>CAVHIX010000024.1:5494-14605 GCA_963636135.1 Anaerovoracaceae bacterium | reverse complement strand
ATTTTCTTTTGTAAAAAGTTTTACAAAGGAAATTCCCATTGAATCGTCTTCTTTGAAAGGAATTTCCAAAAAAGAATATGTTCCACTCGGAGCTGTAAAGTCATAATCATAAATATATAAATTATCACAAACTAGAATTCCTAAATTCAATTTCATCTGATTTAAATAACTAAACAATTGTGCTTGTCCTTCGTGTAGAATATGTCTCTTTAATTCAACTACAAACAAATCTTTCATTCCATTCTTTACTACAATATCAGCCCTTTTTGTACTTACTCCCATTTGAACATTTCTTTGAGAATCAATTTCAGAATCAGAATAATTAAAAAGAGTAGAAAAAAGAATTTCCCATGAATTCTGTACCATTTCTTCTTTAAGATTCTTATTTTTATTAACTTGTGATACAATTTTATTCCAACCAATCTTATAGTCCATTCGCTTCAATGCTCCTTGAGATAATTATATAGCAACTAGATACGGGTGTCACAAAATTTTCCATAATTATCTTCAGTTGTCTCAAATGAGTAATTTTTGAAGTTTTCCATCTTATCATGCCTCTATAAAAAAACTGCCGCAAGATTTCTCCCACGGCATAACAAGGCGCTATGTTTCAATCCCGACGACTGGTGCATACACAAACACATGGGACTCGCTGTCCTTCCGAGTTATTTTTTTTGCGGTTGACGCCTTTAGAAAAGAAATTCTTAGCACTAGTCCTGGCTTTGGAATTTCTATAATTTACGCCACGATTTTTGCATAGCGTTCATTCCCGATTACCGAAAGCATAAACTCGTAAGGGGTGAGTTTGTCGTCCTTTAGCATGGCGAAAACTCTTGGACTAGCACCGCTCACAAGTGTTACACCTGCTTCGTTTTTTGAAACCGGAAGATTATCCTGGCGACTCTGGACATTCCAAAAAACAAGATTTGGAAGGGCGTAACCGGCTGCCTGGAACTTGCGTTTTGCATTTTCAAAGTTTGTAAGGCTTGCATTTGAAGTGCACTCGTTGAATTCCATATCAGAAATAATATAGATATTTTCGACCATATCTTCCTTTGCAAGATGATTATTTACCGCTGTCCGCAAAATAAGATTGAACACTGCCTCGATGTTTGTTGACCCGCCCCAGTCAGCACGGCTTACATAATCAACTTTATCAACAATGTCCTTGCCCTTGATTTCAAGAAGTTTTGGTCTGTCATCAAAAGTTATAAAATGATTTTTGAAGATTCCATTGTTTCTTTCCGCAAAATAGATGGCAAGCGAAACGGCAACTTCAATCGGCATAGGACTTCCGCCACCAAACATTGAACCTGAAACATCGCAAACAACAAGGGCATTTTTATCGCCGGCAAAGTTTTCAAGATTGTTCCATGTCGCGTTCATTGTCCGCCGTTCGTCTTCTGAAAATCCCGTGTACACATCGCCCCAACGCTTTTTAAACATTGGAGAAATTACATCGTAAGGGTACAAAGTGCCGGTTTTTAACACCGCCTCGCCTTTTTCAACTTTAGTTATAAAATCTGCATAACGCTCTTTGTCGTTTCGGGCAAAGGCCTTGCGGTATTTGAAAAGGGCTTTTGAAGGCTCTTTTTCGTAATCAAAAGTATAATCCTTTGTGCGAAGATTATTTTCAATGATTTTAATTTTTGCACGCAAGGCAGAAATCAGTTTGCGGTACTGGGCGCAGTTCATTCCCAAGTAAGAAGCAATCATTTTTGCAGTTTTTATCGCTGATTTATCGCTTGCATTGATTGAAGGAAGCCATTTTGCCAAAAGCGAAACGTCATTTTCTTCTTCAAGGGCTTTTTTATCTGCTTCAAGCATTTTTTTAATTGCTTCAAGAACATCGTTTTTACAAGGAGTTTCAAGAAGGCACAAAAGGTCATCATAACGGCCAAACTCTGCAATAAAGGAAAGATTTTTTAACACGGATTCCTTGTGATTTTCTGCCAAAGCTTTAAGCATTGTGCGGAAAGTTTTTCTTTCGCCAAGGCCGCCGCGAACATCACGGAGGTAAAAGAGAATTTTCATTGCCTGGTCAGGATTTTCCGCGTAGGCTTTCATAAAAAGATTTTGAACTCGGTTTTCATCCGCATCGCGAAGGGCAGCTCCAAGAGCAAACAAATCAAGGCAATCAGACTGAGTTGAAGAAAGTGTTACGGCGCCATTTTCTGTAAGAGTGAAGTTTGCTTCGTTTTTCAAAAGTTCCAAAAGGTCTAGCGATTTTTCCATAATCTATCCTCCGAAAAATAATTTTCAAAAACAAGGCACCCCCCCCCTCACGGGGCCATTGCTCTACCAATCTGAGCTACAGCTCAAAATTGAACTGGCAGGCTTTGAACCTGCGACACATGGAAAGCTTTGTTGTACGTGCCTTTAATTAACAAGGTTCGTTGCAGAAATTGCGCTTCTACATGTCTATTTTTTTAATTGGTAGACTTCCAACTCGGAGCAAATTTTATTGCTGTACGAACCTTTAACAAAGTTCAAGTTTTTGAAGTGGGAGTCGAACCCACGAACTCCGAACCCTGACGGCCGGTGATTTCCAGTTAATCAATTCTAATAATCTGCTGGTTGAACTTTTATAAGCTTAGAATATACGAAGAGATGGGAAATATCCTGGAAAAAATGTTGCGAAAATACATATTTTTGATGGTAAATGTGTGGCAACTGGGCTGAAACATTTTGCCCAATCTAAAATTTAGGCAGTGTTGCGTTATGCGGAATGCCGCGGCAACCCCGCTTTGTACGAGAGACCTTGTGCGAAGCCGCCGAAGGCTAATAAATTCAGGGTGACAGTCCAACAGCATGCCTATCGGTGCAAAAAGCACCCATCTTCATGCGAATTAATAACGCCCACCGCCTGCAAGTACGAATAAACCACGGTTGTCCCAACAAATTTCATTCCGCGTTTTTTCAAATCCTTAGATATTTCATCAGAAAGCGGAGAAGTTATTTTGGTATTTTCATAAATCACTTTTCCGCTAGTCCAATGCCAAAGGTATTCTGAAAAACTTCCGTATTCTTTTTGTATGCCCCGAAAAACTTTAGCATTTGTAACGGCTGCCTGAATTTTTAAGCGGTTTCTGATGATAAGGGGATTATTTTTCAACTCCTCCAATTTTTCTTCATTATAGGAACAGACTTTTTCCAGGTCAAAATTGTCAAAGGTAGCCCTGAATGATTCGCGTTTATTTAGCACACATTCCCACGAAAGCCCTGCCTGAAAGCATTCTAAAATCAGCATTTCAAAAAGTTTTGTATCATCATAAATCGGAACGCCCCATTCCTGGTCGTGATAGCGAATGTACTTTTCATTTTTGGGATTTGCCCAGTGACAGCGATTTTTGCCGTCAGGCCATTTAATCGTCATTTTGCCTTAAAATTTGTTAAACACTCACCTGGCCGTTCATAAGAAGCGGGAGCAGGCGGTCACGCAGGGAGGTAAGTCGAGCAGATTCCTGTACATTTTCTAATATTCTATCAATTATTGAATTTGTATTTTTGCAAAAACCTTCAATTATTTTTTCATCTTTTGGATACACAAATTGATATTCTTTTAATGATTTCCAAGTAACATATGGTTGTTGAGTACCATTAGATACTTTTATCGCATAATCAAAAGTTTTATCTTCATTGCATACTTGATAAACATAACTTAAAAAGTTTTTATTCTTTGGACTTAATACAATTGTTGTTGTTCTTGTTATTCCAGGTTCCGATGCTATACAACATCTGTGAAAATAAACCCGCATTGCACCTATCAGAATATCTTTTCGTTTATATAACTGAAGGCTACTATTAGCTTCTGTATATGTTTTTCCATTTGCAAAACTCATTGTTTTCATTGGAATTTCATCTATCGGGCAATATTTTAACCCTTTTAAATGTTCACCAGCATCTGTTACTTCAATATTATTTTCTAGAATATCTCCCAGCCTCTTTACCTTCCACCCCTCAGGGATTTCTCTTTTCAACTCAGAACTATAGACCATCTTACCGCCACTTGTCTTGTACGGCTTACCGTCTGTTGTGGGAAAATCAAACTGCACAAAGTAATGCTCATAGAGCCGCTTCGCCATCTGCTCAAGATAGGAGTTTATACGGGAGTTGAGCGCAATCTTTTTATCCAGGGAAGAAAATAGTTCTCCAATTTTATTTTTATTTTTTACATCAAAACATATGAAGTGCATAATGTGATTTTTATCACCACGTGGCATTTTACTACCTTTTGTTGCTTTCATTACATAATCAAAAAAATCATCTTGCATTAATGTAGCATATAAAAATTCAGAATCAGAATCTTTCTTTGACCTAAGAACTAAAACATCTTGAGAACATCCACCAGAGGTATCTGCCAGCCAAATTTTCTTTAAATAAGGACGAATATTTCCTATTAAGACATCACCTTTTTTGTAGTAAGTTAAAGAGCATTTTTTAGGTGGTAGGTTTTGAGCCATTACACGACCTTTTTTATTTTGTAAAAGAGAATCGGTAGTTACATATTCATCAAGAGAAATATCTTCGCTAGAAATTCTTTCTTCAACAAAATCCGCAATCTCTCCCAGTTTATATTTCTTCATTTCCATATTTTCAGTTTTCCTTTTGCAAATTCCAAAAAACCGCTTTATATATTTGCGACCAGTTCAGTTTGCTACACAGCATGTAACAAATCTCTGGGCAATCTCCCTATCCCTCAAACTTTAATTCTTTAAGCTGCTTTATAATTTCTTCTTCCAGCTTATGGCTTCGGGTAAACATTTCCTTTAGATCTTTTGTGTCTTCTGCCATCTGCTTTTTAAACTCTTCTTCGCTTATGTCTACATATTCAATCTTTATGTCAAAATATTGACCGGCACTTAGGCTGTAGCCTTTTTCTTTTATCTGGTCGTAGGTTACGGCTACGCTAAAGTCTTCTATTTCTTCTTTGGCCCGGAATGTATGTACAATTTTGTCTATTTCTTGGACAGTAAGACGGCGTTTTTTTAGTCCATTGGAATCCTTATATTCTTCGCCAAGTTTTGATACATCTACTAAGATTACTTTTTCTGCTGTTTTAGTTTTGTCAAAAAAGAGTACGCTTACGTTTGTACCTGTGTTGGCAAATACATTGCTCGGCATGCTTACAACGCCCCAGACAATTTTGTCATTTACTATTTTTTCAAGAATTTTCTTTTCGATTCCACTCTTGGCTGTAATAAATCCTGTAGGAATTACGATTGCACCTTTACCGTCATCTTTTATTGAATTGATTACATGCTGGATAAAACAGGTATAAATTGCCATGGAGTCTTTCTTTTTACTAGGGACAGATGGAACTCCTGCCCAAAAGCGGGCAGGCATTGCAGCTATCTTTTCGCGGGTATCGCTAAAGTCCATTTTGAACGGAGGATTAGATACTACATAATCAAATTGTCTTAATTCTTTTCCGTCATCACTTTTATGATAAGGACTTACAAGAGTATCTCCCTGAATTGCATGGTCAAGACTAGAGACAAGGTTGTTCAAAATAAGATTGAGTTTGAGCATTTTGTTTGAACGCTGGGAAATATCCTGACTAAAAATCGTACAGCGGTCTTCACCAATCTGATGAGCTAAAGCCATTAAAAGAGTTCCGGTTCCGGCACTAGGATCGTAACATTCTATGTTGTGTAAATCGGCATTATCACCAACTAAAAGACGAGCCATAATGGTTGCGATTGCGTGAGGTGTGTAATATTCTGCGTATTTTCCGCCACCTGCCGTGTTATAATCCTGAATCAAGTATTCAAATATGTTTGCAAAAAAATCATAATGCTCGCTAAATGCTTCTTCAAAACTGAACCTTGTAAGCTTATCTACAAGAGCACGGGCAAAGTTAGCCCTCTGGCTGTCATCGGTTACATATTGAGTTAAAGGTTCAAAAATCGGAATTTTTGTATTTGCAACGGTCAGTGTAGAAAAAATTTCCATATTCTCTGAAGCAATATCTTTCATCGTACTGTCAAAAATTATGTCAAAGTCCCCCTTAGACTGCTGATTCCACAGCTGTGTAATAAGATGACGCGAATACAGATTAGGACAGTCAGCCCCAAGCGTACGACATACTCTTTTTTGTTCATCTTCGCTTAATTTTGAATAATCACTTTCCCAGTCTTTAGAATCTTTAAACTGAGCTTTATAGCGTGTGTCTTTATTTTTAAGCGTGTAGCCAAATTTATCATTTAAAAACTTATAAAGAAAAACCTGGGTTATAATTTTAAATTCGTTTCCGTCGTTTCCAAGCCCTGCACTCTGGCATGTTGCCTTAAGTTCATCAATTAATGCTACTGTTTTGTCTCTTATATTCATCTTGTCCTCTGTAATTTATAAACTGTAATAATCATGATATTGATTTAAATACTGTTTACTTAATCTGCTCTGAATAAAATCGCAGTCTTTTGTTTCTGATTTTATGTTGAGTTTATAAAGGCTTTCGTCAATTAGAGACCACACGCTTTCTGCAAAATATGCATCTTTTTTTAAGATGTCGTTTCTGTCATAAACCTGCCGATCAATAATAGATTTTACGCTCATCATGGCGTCAACAATATCATCTGTCATTGTGGAAATAATCGGCTGTTCGTGGTGCAGTTCTCTTCTTGTATTTTCTTCTACAATTCTTTTATGAACGCGAACATATTTTTTATCCCCGTTATAGCGTGCAAGAAGGGCATCATCCTTACGGCGTAATTCTCGGATTTTTTTATAGATTTCATCCATTGCAGCATTTTCTTCGTTGTATTGTGCTATATTTTCCATTTTAAATTTATGCTGCTTGAACCGTAGCTTGAAAGCTTCTGCAAGTGTAATAAACTGTGGGTCTTCCGGGTCATAATAATCGTGAAATTCTCGCATAGTTTTACTAAGTTTTTCCTGCAATTGCGAACCATTATCCACAAGTTTTAATTCTTCCCTGTTTATCATTGAAAAATTAAACTGAATGTTCATCATAATTTCATTGATGGCCATTTTGGTTTCGTCACTTGTTTCAAAAGCTTCCAATGTGTTTATTTCATTGATTCTTGCCTGAACTGCATTAAGCATATCTGGTAATTTTTCGATTATCAGTTTTGAAAATGTTTCTTTTAACTCATCATCACCAAAACTCCGCACAAGATTAAACATATTCTTTGCATCAAAGAGTGCCGTTCGTAAATCAAAAAGTTCCTTTTTATCTTCAACTTCTGTAATCTGCCGGTCAAATATTTCTGCATTTGTAATATCGTAATTACATAGAACTTGTCGAGCTTCTTTCATCTGCCGAACAATTTCTTCTTTTTGTTCAATAACCTGCGTAAACATATCAGGAAGATTTTTTACACCAGTTTCTTCTTCATTACTAAATTTCTGAAATTCTTTAATGTATTTATTATTGATTTCTTCAAAGTTTGCCTTTATGTCAGCAAAATCAATAACAGTTCCGTAACGCTGCTCTCCGTATTCTGTACGGTAAGGCCGGTTTACGCGGGTTATTGCCTGTAAAAGTCCGTGGTCTTTTAGTTTTCTTCCAAAATAGAGTCTTTTTAAACGCGGAGCATCAAAACCTGTAAGAAGCATATTGAAGACAATCAAAATATCAATTGTAAAATTCTTTTTAAAATCTTTTACAATTTGCTTGCGGACTTCTTTATCGTCACTGTCGTAGAGAATAAGCCCTGCCTTTAATTCTGAAGTCATATTTTCAGTTTCTTTTAATTCGTTTTGAATTTCATCAAAATATTTATAAAGTTTTCTTGCCTGTTCACTTGTTTCGCAGATAATCATTCCGCCAAGTGTCGGGTCGCCCTGAAGCAGGCGGAAAGAAACCAAGTCTTTTATAATGTAGCGCAGAAGTTCTTTTACATAAGAATCATGGGAAATTATATCTTCTTTTTTGAGTTCACCTTTTTTAACCAGTTTTTCAAGTTTTTGATAGGCTTCATTCAATCTTTTTCTGTATGAAGTTTCAATTTCTTCCCTTAAGATTTTTAATGTGTATCCGTCTTGAATTGATTTATCGTAATAATAGGCGTGATAATAATTACCAAAAACTGAGCAGCTGGAACTTTCTTCTTTTAATATTGGAGTTCCTGTAAGTGCAATTTTTATAGAATTGGGATCGGCATTAAAAAGATTTGCAAGAAATGAACCGTCAGGTTTATAGCCGCGGTGGGCTTCGTCAATAATAAAAATCCGCTGAAGACTTGTAGAATAATCTTTTACGGCAACTTTACTCTGATCTTCATCAACTTTCTGAATGTTTACAACTGTAATTTCAGCCGCTCCCGAAGAACCTTCCTGTGACTGATTGTTTTTAAACTGCTCCATAAGTTCAGACTTACTACTTGCAGTGTTAATACTTAATCCTCTGGCTTCAAATTCCTGCTTTGCCTGTTCAAGTAAATCAAGACGGTCTACAATAAAATAGAATTTTGTAACTTTGTTTTGAGAAGCAAAAAAGTCAGTAAGTATTTTTGTAAGATAATAAGAAAGTGCGGTTTTTCCTGAGCCTTGTGTGTGCCAGATAATTCCTGATTTTGTTCCCTCTTTAAGTGCTTTTAGAACTGCAAGTGAAGCAAACATTTGCTGATAGCGCATTATGTGCTTTTGGTCAGTAATTTCAATTTTTCCGTCAACTTCCCTTTCTGATTTTACATAGGCAATTCCATACTTTATAAGAAAAAGCAGGCGTTCTGGTGAACACATTGATGTTAAGATTCTGTTTGTAGGAGTATAAAAATCAAGATTCGTTTGATATTCGGGAGACTGTCTTATAACCTGACAGTTAAAATCTGTTAAAACATGTTTTTCTATCGCCTGGTCAATCGGTTTATATGGATAATCTGCATTAAAAGGTGGAATATTCTGATTTGTAAAATTGTCTTCCCGAAAACAGTTAAAAAAAGCTTTTTTTCTTGCTGCCGTACAGTAAAAAGCACCTTCAACTGGAACAATTCCTCCAAGAGAAGAATATTCCATATTGTTTGAAAAAATCATTAGTTGAGTGATGTTTATAAAACGGCGGAATTTTTTATTGGGAAATCTGTCCAGTGTCATACGGTCGGCTTCTGCAACCATACCGCCAACATTATTTGTCTTCTTAACTTC
>CAVHIX010000024.1:0-5484 GCA_963636135.1 Anaerovoracaceae bacterium | reverse complement strand
AACAAGAGGTAAACCATTTATAAAAAGTGTAATATCTGGTCTAAACTCATCTTCTCCATTTCTGCAAGTAAATTCTGCAGTTACATAAAAATCATTTTTTTCAGGTCTATCAAAATCAATAAGTTTGTATGGCGAAACAGAAACAAGGCGGTTATAAAATTGCTTTCCCAGATCATCATCGTTAAGTTCTTTTTTTATATCTGAAAAAACAGAATGCCAGTTTTTCTCTTTTCCAGGATTTAAACGGTTAAATGCAGAATGAAATTTATCAATTAAAATGTTTGTTTCAGAATCAAAAGTTTCTCCGGCATTTTCTTCATACATTTTGCCTATATATTCATATCCAAGTCTTGTAAGATGGATTACAGCCGGCATCTGGACTCGCGTTTTTTCATTATAATTTTTGCTCATTTTCTACTCTCTTTGAAGAATTCAAAATATTATAGCACAAAAAAAATAGATGGGACAATTCGGCGTTCGATAATAAGAACTACAGCGATTTTTGCCGTCTTGCCATTTAATCGTGGTTTTACTGTTCATGCGAGACCATATCTCCTTTGACAAACCAAAATTTGTCAGCCTAGTTGCTTTTTGATTTCAGCTTTTACTTTATCCAAATCACTGCAAGTTAAGATTGGAATTAGCCGATTGATTTCATCAATGTTCTTATCCCACCACTTGAATGTAAGCAACAATTCAATCAGTTCATCGTCAAAGCGCTTTTTTATCGCTCTTGCGGGGTTTCCAACGACCTTTGTATATGGTGGAACATCACTTCCCACAACACTGTTTGCACCAATGATTGCACCATCTCCAATGTGGACTCCGGGGAGAATCACCGCATTTTGCCCAATCCAGACATCGTTTTCGATAACAGTGTCTCCTTTTAATGGCATATCACTCTTTGCAGGCGGCAGCATTTCCCATCCCTCCAAGGTATAGAACGGAAATGTAGAGACAGCGTTCATCTGATGGTTTGCACCGTTCATCACAAACTCAACTCCGGCGGCGATTTGGCAGAACTTTCCGATGATGAGTTTATCGTCATTCCATTCGTACAAATGTGAAACATGACTTTCAAAATCCGAATCGGCAATATAAGTAAAGTCCCCGACAATAATATTCGGATTTGTAATCGTCGGCTTCACATATATTTCTTTGTCATACCCTGCAATCGGATGTATTGTATTTGGATTTGGCTTCTTTCCGTCTTTCATCTTAAGTACCTCGTTAAATTAAGATTTGTCTGTCCGCTTCACGCCTTGTGCCCGCTGATTTGGGCATTCCGTTCCTTCACTGTTGCGCCTACTTTATCGAGAAACTCCCGCACAGTATGCCGATTGTTGATTGCTTCGTAAAAATCCATTTTGTCACCTGCCTGACAGAAATATTTTTTTGATTAAATTTAAGGAAAGCCTTTAACAGCCATATCAAACAGATCATCAAAAGAAGCCCTTGCAAGTACGGTCCCCAGATGACGCCCTCTTGCGGCGGGGAATACCACGAACCGTCCCAAATGGGTCTCGCCGTTCTTATAGTCATAGTTTTTCTGTTTACTGATAACGCGCCCGCTCGCCGCCAATCAGTTTGGGTCTTGTGTAGGCTGCAGTTACATAAGCGTTTCCAATATTTTTTTCTGACAGACGAAACGGAACTGCGACATCTTTTAAATGCATTCCGATTAAAGTGCTTCCAATATCAAGCCCAGCCGACGCTTTTACATGTTCAACAACGACAGGATTTTTAAATCCGTGATAAGAAGCTGTCGCAAACGAACCGCCGCCTTTAAGCCATGGAACAACACAGACTTCATCATAAGAATATTTTTGGGCACACTCTTTTTCAATAACAAGAGCCCGATTTAAATGTTCGCAACACTGAGAAGCAAGAAAGATTTTATTTTTATTGCAGATTTCATTTGCCGCGTCAAAAACCGCTTTTCCGATTTCTTCGTTAGACGCATGTCCTATCTGGCCGCCCGCAATTTCACTTGAAGAACAGCCGATTACAAAAATCGAACCTTCAGCAAGCGGATGAGCATTTATAACTTCCTGAACCGCCTTTTTTACCTGCGATTTAATTTCTTCTATATTCATCACAATAATGCCTCTTAAATTATAATAATTCTTTTTTAGAAATAAAAAAACTACCCATATCCGCGTGCTCTATTTCAAGCAATTTAACCTTTCGCTCAAAGCCACCTGCGTACCCTGTAAGATTTCCGTTTACACCGACTACGCGATGACAAGGGATTATAATAGAGATGGGATTATGACCAACCGCACCGCCAACAGCCTGCGATGACATTCGAGGAATCTTTTTAATTTCTGCGATTTTGCGGGCGATTTCTCCGTATGTGGTCGTTTTTCCGTACGGAATCTGTAGCAAAATTTGCCAAACTGATTTTCTAAAATCGGAACCAATTGGATTTAAGGGAGGAGTAAAATCTGGTTTCTTACCTGAAAAATATACATCAAGATAGCGTTTTGCCATTAAAAGAATTTCTGTTTCATGAAAAATATGCTCACGCGGAAGGGTGGAAGCAAAATATTTCTGATTTTCAAACCACACGCCAGTAAGACCAGTATCATCTGCGGAAAGTAAAATAGGGCCTAAGGGGGAAGTGTATTTGGTTGTGTAAGTCATATTTACAGTTTAGTTTTTTGCATTTTTGTGGGCAAGTGGTATGACTTGAAATTTAAATTTGACAAAACTACTTCTATAGTAGTACATTATAACTAACTCTATAGAGTTATAGGGAGCTTATGTAAAATATGTCAGAAATCGAAATATATCACGGTTCATCAAAAATCATAGAAAAACCTCTTTTTGGTTACGGCAAAACCTGGAATGACTACGGACTGGGCTTTTATTGCACCCAAGAAAAAGACCTCGCCAAAGAGTGGGCGGTTTCAGAAGGAACAAACGGATATTCAAACAAATATTTTTTGGAAACAGAGGGTCTTTCCATCTTAAAACTTGACGAATACACAATGCTTCACTGGCTTAGTCTTCTTGTTCAAAACAGAGAATTTCAAATTACAACGCCAATAATGAAAAACGCGAAAGCCTATCTTAAAGAAAATTTTTATCTTCCAGCCGCAGATTTTGATTTAATTATTGGTTACCGAGCAGACGATTCTTATTTTTCATTTGCAAGAGCCTTTCTTTCAAATCAGATTTCGTATAAACAACTGTGTCACGCCATGAAACTTGGAAAATTAGGCGAGCAAATTGTCTTAAAAAGCAAAAAAGCCTTTGATTCAATCCAGTTTGCAGAATATGAACTTGCAGATTTTCACGAATATTACCCAAAGAAAAAAGAGCGTGACGAAAAAGCCAGAAGTGATTATCAAAAATTACTAGAAAACGATAACCTTGAAGGACTTTTTATGCGGGATATTTTAAAAGAGGAGGTAAAAGCCGATGATTCACGCCTACAATAAAGAATATTTACTAGACGCGATGGAAAATCTTGGCGAAGCTTTTGATTATGCGGTAAACGCCCAAGGGCTTACCCTTAATCAATTTGCTTCGCTTTTTATAAACTCAAGTGCCTCTGCCTCTTTTGAAAAGGGAAACCCAAAATATATAAGTGGAATGTCCGGAACAGAACTTGCCCTAACCGTCTTAAACCAAAACGGCCTTACACAAAAAAAAGCCGCCCCCATTACCGATTACGAAAAATCCTCAGAATACTGGACTGGCTGGATTCTTGCATTTTATCAGTGGCATTCTGGAAAATCTTTTGAAACAATTTTAAAATGCCTTCCAGCCCAAAAAATCAACAAAATGTACAATCCCCTTCACGAAGCAAGCGAACAAAAATTTGCAGAAATCGCAGACAAAATTCTTGCCGAAAAGTCAAAAAAATCCCGCCTACAAGAACTCCGAAAACTTTCAGGTCTAACCCAAAAAGAACTTTCCGCCCGCTCAGGCGTAAACCTTCGCACCTTGCAGCAATACGAAAACCTTTCTAAAGATATAAACAAGGCGTCGGGAGCAATACTTTTGGCACTGTGCAAAGCCCTTGACTGCGAGATAAGGGATATTTGCAGGTAAGATTTTGAACGTTCCAGCAAGACAAAATGTACTTATAAAAATTTCATTCTTTCTCTGGCTTCAAATTAAATATTAATTCACTTTTATCCTTACCATAAATGTCAAACAATTTATTTAAAATTCGAAGCTTTGCAGCCGTTGAATTATGTTTATATAAATAAATATCATTGTCAATTTTATGCCAATTAGCATCTTTTTCTATTGTTGACATCACTATATTCTCGTAGTTAGAATCAGCTGCAAGAATTCTTATCTGACTGGAATCTTCCCTGTATATCTGCTGAACAACTTCTGTAAACATTTCTACCCATGCATTTGTAATATGCTCAGTTACTTCTCCATAAGAATAAGAAACAAGTATTCTGTTTGTTAAAACAATGTCATCATCAAGCGTTACTGTGTCAACTGCTTTTACAGGAGGCACAAAAGTTGATGTCGGATAAGGCCATAATGCTTTTGCTTGCTCTGTAAGCTGTCTAAGACGATCTTTCATTTCTACTTCTGTATATTTGTCATAATTCAATAAAGTTTTATTTAAATTAAGACCACTATCTTTGAAACCACCTTCACAAGTCTTTTTATATAAATAAGGATTATTACTATATTTTGAATTGTATCCTGTTAATGTAAGGTTTACTAAAGTATGAAGTTTTTCATCTTGAATCTGCTGATAATTTTGACCAAGCTCCTTTTTCCACTCATCTGACAATGTTTGTGGCATGATGTGCTCTATTGTTAAATCTTGATTTTCCATCATATCAATAACATTAACACGTTCTACGGTTTCACCATTTTCAAGACGATCAAACAGATATTCACGATATTTTTTAAACATATGATAAATATCTCTTTCTTTTAGACCATTAATAAATTCGTTATCTGAAGGAAAATCTGCAGTTCCTTTTTTATTCTGTAAACAATAAATAAGAATTTGAGAATATGATGTTTCCAAATTAGATTCTTTTATTTTCATTACTTCTGCATCTAATGCACAAAATATTTTATTAAGTGCGTTAGACGGATAATTACACATAATCCTTCGAAAAATAAAAGATTCAATAGCTTTTAAACTTTCTTCTATATCTTTTCTTGTAATTTCACCTTTCTGTTCATGTCCAAACATTGCGAGTAAAAAAGGATACATAACAGTCATTTCTATATAATTCAATCGACACAAAATTGACGAAATTACATCTTTAGGACTTACTTTTGCAGTAATAATTCTTGAATAAATTTGAGCATAATAAAGCATGTCTTTAAGAATTATTTCACAATCAGTAGCACTTCCAATATCCATTTTTTCAAGTACAAATTCTTTAAATGTAAAATACACATTATTTATTTTTGGAATTTTCTTTTGAATTAAAGTCAGATAATTACGAATAAAACCACTTACATTATAAGCCGTACACTTCTCAATCT
>CAVHIX010000023.1:0-14715 GCA_963636135.1 Anaerovoracaceae bacterium | reverse complement strand
AACTTATTCTGATGTTGAAAACGAATACATTTTTTCTTCAATGAAAAATGAACTTTTTGATTTCTTTAAAAAGACTGATTCTGATGCATTCTTTATGCTGAACGAAGGTCGTGATATTCATGGTGTAATTACGCTCGGTATAAAAGAAAGTAAAGATCACTACAAGGAATACGATGAACAGGTTTTCTCAAAACTTTATTCTTACATTTTCGTATTCTGTTATTACATGAAAAATATTTCAAACAAAGAAATTATTGGTACTGTAAACCGCGAATTAAGAATGTCGAGTCAGATTATTACTTCTATTCAGGAAAATATGGATCCTGTAAAAAATGGTAAAATAGACGCGGGTTGTGTAATGGTTCCGGCGCATAATATCGGTGGTGAATTTGTTGATATGATTCGTCTTACTGCAAAAAGGCATTTGTTTGTAATGGGTGCTGTAAGTGGTAAGGGTATTGCGGCTTCTATGAGCATGGTAATTTTAAAGGCGATTATCAGGGCATATTTGGCTGAAACTCACGATTTTAAACAGCTTGTTTGTAAAATCAATTCTTTCGTAAAAAATAATTTACAGAAGGGAACGATTTTTGCGGGAATGTTTGCAATCGTTAATTTTGAAGATGATACAATGTATTACATCAACTGCGGAATTCCTTCTATGTTCTTGTATACAGAATCTTATAACAATGTAATTGAAATTCAGGGTGCGGGTCACATTTTAGGATTCGTGGAAGATATTTCGCCTTATATTTCTGTAAAACAAATGAAGCTTCATAAAAATGATGTTGTTTTCTGTTGTACAAATGGTTTAATCGAATCTCATTCTTTGCGAGGTGAACAATTTGGTAAAGATAGAATTACGCGAAATTTCCTTGCAAACAGAATGTATCCGGCTCATCGAATGGCACAGTTCGCTTATGACGCTTTGATGAAATTTATGTCGCACGAAATGGAAGCCGATGTTACGGTTTTGGTTCTAAAATATCTTGAAGATGGCGATTACGAAGAAGAAGAGGTTGAAGAAGAAGGCCCTGGAAAAATTACAGATGGTCTTGATGACGGCCAGTCTATTGATGATATTTTTGCTAACATTGAAGAAATGTAGTTTTCGAGGTTTATTATGGAACAGTTAACAGTAAAAGAAAAAAGTGGTGCAAATTATGTTCTTTTTGAAATGATTGGAAGTTTTAATGCATATACTTCTTCTGTTGCGCAAAATAAAATTTACGATGCAATAAAATTTACAAATGTCGTTTTAGATCTTGCAAAAGTAGACGAACTTGATATGGCTGCAATGGGAATTATAATGGCTGCAATCAATGACGGGCAAGAAACAGGCCATTCGGTGTATTTAAAATCTTTGTCAAATGAAGCCGATAAACAGGTTTCTGCAACCGGATTTAAAGATTTGCTGAAAATTATAAATTCCGTAACTGAAGTAAAATAATTTTTTTAGGACTTTACATTTAATGTTGAGTCCTTTTTTTATTTTGACATATTGACTAAAAATGTCAAAAAATTTAATCTTTATTTAGATGTTAATTTTTGAGCTTTGAGGTGTTTATGAATCAACGTCGTGTTGTGATTACCGGATTGGGATGTGTTAGTCCAGTTGGTAATAATGTTGAATCTTCCTGGACTTCTATAAAAGAAGGAAAACCGGGAACGAATAAAATAACTCTTTTTGATGCTTCTTCTTATGCCGTTCAAATTGATGCTGAAGTAAAAAACTTTTCTTTAGATGGTTACGATATTGATAAACGAATGACACGAAAAATCAATCGTCAGACAAAATTTTTACTTGCTGCAAGTATTGAAGCCGTAAATGATTCAGGTTACAAAAAAGATGAAATTGGGCATGAAAAAATTGGAATCGTAAATGGCGTTGGAATCGGATTAAACGAAGCTGTTGATTCTGCATATAAAAAATTTTTTGACCCTGCCGCTGGTGTAAATCGTCTTCCACCTTTAACCGCTCCATTGGCATTGAATAACGAAGCGGCTGCAAATGTAAGTATGTATTTTCAGATTCATGGGCCTTCTTGGACTTTATCTACGGCTTGTTCTTCTGGAACTGATTCAATCGGGCTTGCTTTGGATATGATTCGTTTGGGGCGCCTTGATATGTGCCTTACTTGTGGTTCGGATGCAAATATTAACGGATTTAATATTGGTTGTTATCAGGTTTTGCAGGCCTTAACTTCAGATTTTAATGACAAACCTGAACAGGCGAGTAGGCCTTTTGATAAAAATCGGTCTGGTTTTGTAATGGGCGAGGGTGCAGCGGTTTTAGTTTTGGAAGAATTGGAGCACGCAAAAGCTCGAGGGGCAAAAATCTATGCTGAAGTTGCAGGATTTGGTTCTTCAAGTGATGCTTATCATATTACCGCTCCTTGCAAAGATGGTTCTGGTGGGGCACTTGCAATGAATGAAGCTTTAAAAGATGCCGGATTAAAACCTGAAGATATTCAATATTATAACGCTCACGGAACTTCGACTTCTGCAAATGACAGTGCTGAAACTCAAATGCTTAAAAAAGTTTTTGGCGATTATGCGTATAAACTTCATATTTCATCTACAAAATCGGAAACCGGGCATTTAATCGGGGCGGCTGGAACAATGGAAGCTTTAGTTTGCGTTAAGGCAATCCAGGAAGGTTTTGTTCCTCCGACTGCAAATTTAAGCGAACCTGATTTAGAACACGGATGCGATTTAAATTATACTCCTAAAATTGGCGTAAAATGCGAAATCAACGCTGCGGCAAGTTGTTCTTTAGGATTTGGCGGACATAACGGTTGTATTATCATAAAAAAATATTCTGAATAATTTTGGAGGCTAAAAAAAATGGCAATTATTAAACCAATGGTAAGAAGCAGTATGTGTATTAATTCTCATCCGGTTGGATGTGTAAAGGATACAGAAAGACAAATAGCATATGTTAAAGCTCAAAAAGCAAAACGCGGAATTAAGACTTTAAAAGAAGGCGGAAAGGGCCCTTCTTTAGTTTTAGTTTTGGGTTGTTCTACAGGCTATGGATTGGCAAGTAGAATTTCTGCGGCTTTTGAATATGGCGCTGACACAATCGGCGTTTCTTTTGAAAAGGCTGCAACAGAAACCAAAGGCGGAACTCCAGGCTGGTACAATAACGCTGCATTTGATAGAGCTGCAAAAAAGGACGGACTTTATTCTGCAACATTCAGTGCCGACGCTTATTCAAACGAAACTCGTGCAATGATAATAGAAGAAATCAAAAAGACAGGAAAAAAAGTTGACCTTGTTATTTATTCTTTGGCTTCTCCTGTTCGTTCAGACCCGGAAAAAATTGACGAAGCAACTGGTCAGCACGTTCTTTATAAATCAGTAATTAAGCCGATTGGTAAAACTTATGCTGGTAAAGCAATCGACATTATGAGCGAAACTTTAAAAGAATCTAGTGCCGAACCTGCAAACGAAGACGAAATTGCAAATACAATCAAAGTTATGGGCGGTGAAGACTGGCAGCTTTGGATTGACGCTTTGAGCAATGCTGGCGTTTTAAATAACGGTTGCCGCACTGTTGCTTATTCTTATATTGGACCTGCATTAAGCCACGCAATTTATAGAGATGGTACAATCGGTCAGGCAAAAAAAGATTTGGAAGCAACTGCATTAAGATTAAACGACCAGCTTAAAAAATCAGTTGGTGGAGCGGCTTTTGTTTCTGTAAATAAAGGACTTGTAACTCGTTCTTCGGCTGTAATTCCGATTATTTCGCTTTATCTTTCTGTTTTGTTTAAAGTTATGAAAGCAAAGGGATTGCACGAAGGTTGTATTGAACAGATGGAACGTCTTTTTGCAGAACGTCTTTTTACAGGAAAAGATGGCGAAGCGGGCAATGTTCCTGTTGATTCAGAAAATAGAATTCGTGTTGACGATTGGGAAATGAGGGACGATGTTCAGGCAGAAGTTGCAAAATTGATGGACGGTGTAACTCAGGAAAATCTTGCAGAACGATGCGACCTTGCTGGTTACAAACACGACTTTTTGAACATTAATGGTTTTGATGTTGAAGGCGTTGATTATTCAAAAGAAATTACAGATATGTCTAGCTTAGACTAAAATGAGGTAAATATGTCAAAAAAGTATGCATTTTTATTCCCTGGCCAAGGTGCTCAGGAACCTGGAATGTTAAAAGATATTTGTGAAGCTTTTCCGGAAGCACGCAAAGTTGTAGATGAAGTTTCAAAAATCACATGTGTTGATATGACTCACCTTATGTGGGAATCAGAAAAAGAAGTTCTAAGCCGTTCAGATAACAGTCAGCTTGCAATTACAACTGCTTCTCTTGCTACAATGAAAGTTCTTGAATCAAAAGGAATTACTCCTTCTGCTTCTATGGGATTTTCTTTAGGCGAATTCCCGGCTTTGTATGCAGCTGGTGTTCTTTCTTTTGAAGATGTAATTAAAGTTGTTCAAAAGCGCGGACAGATTATGCAAAAAGTTTGCGAAGAAATCGCTTCTGCAAACGAAGGTCACGCTCCTGGAATGACTGCTGTAATCGGTCTTAGCCCGGAAAAAGTTCAGGAATTGGCTAATTCTGTAAAAGATGCTTACGCTGCAAATTTGAACAGTTCAGTTCAGACTGTAGTAAGTGGAACTTTTGACGCTTTAACAGAAATTGAAGCAAAAGCAAAAGAAACTGGTGCCCGCAGAGCATTGCGTCTTGCTGTCGCAGGTCCTTTCCACTGTCCTTTAATGCAGAAAGCGGCTGACGAATTTGAAAAAGCAATTGCTGATGTTACATTCAACGACCCTAAAGTTGAGCTTTTTAGCAATGTTACTGGTAAAAAAGCAGTTTCTGGTGCAGAAATTAAAAAGAATGCCGTTTTACATCTTACAAATCCAGTTCGCTGGACAGATGAAGAAGCCGTTTTAGGTTCAATTTTGACTGATGACTGGCAGGTTATCGAAGTTGGTCCTGGTCGCGTTTTGAGCGGTTTGTTTGCAAAAACTGAATTCGGCGAAAAGTTCAAAGTTCCTTCTATCAATACTGTTGAATCTATAAACGAACTTTAATTTGAGGTAAAAATGTTAAAAAATAAAAAAGCTCTTGTTACAGGTTCAAGCCGTGGAATTGGTCGAAAAATTGTAGAAACTTTTTTGGCTAACGGTGCTGAAGTTTGGGGATTGTGTTCAAAACCTTCCGCTGCAAAAACTGAACTTGAAAATTTTGCAAAAGAAAACGGAACTGTTTTCCACGAAATTTGTGCAAATGTTGGCGATGCCGCTATTCTTTCAGAAGTTGTAAAAGCCGCCCTTGCTGAGGCTGGAAACTTTGACATTCTTGTAAATAATGCCGGAATTACTCGCGACGGTCTTTCGTTTAGAATGAAAATGGAAGACTGGCAGAATGTTTTGAATGTAAATCTTACTGGAACTTTTGTAGTTACGCAGATTGTTTCAAACGCAATGCTTAAAGCTAGAAGTGGTTCAATCATCAATATGAGTTCGATTGTTGGCATTCACGGTCAGGGCGGTCAGGTAAATTATGCAGCTTCTAAAGGCGGATTGATTGCATACAGCAAATCTTTGGCAAAAGAAGTTGGTGCCCGCGGAATCAGGGTAAACTGCATTGCTCCAGGATTTATCGAAACTGATATGACTGCCGTTTTAAAAGAAGATTTAAAAAAATCTATGATTGATGCAGTGCCTTTAAAACGAGGCGGAAAACCTGAAGATATTGCAAATGCTGCATTATTTTTGGCAAGCGATTTAAGTTCATACATTACCGGCCAGGTGCTTGGTGTTGACGGCGGAATGGGCTGTTAAAAAAAAGCCAGGCGTTACGGGCGGCGTTTGAGCCCGTATCGGTGGGTAGGCGAAAACCGAAGGTTTGAGACGCAGGGCGGTCGTCCGCCCTTAAAAAATAAAAAAATTAAGGAAATAAAAATGGAAAAAAGACGAGTTGTAATTACAGGATTGGGTGCAATTACTCCACTTGGAAATACTGTTTGTGAATTTTGGGATGGGCTTAAGAACGGAAAAAGCGGAATTGGCCCGATTACTCATTTTGATGCTTCTATAAATAAAGTTCACTATGCGGCTGAAGTAAAAAACTTTAACGCTAGCGACTATATGGATCCGAAAGATGCTCGAAAAATGGCACGATTTTCACAGTATGCCGTTGCCGCTACAAAACAGGCCCTCGAAGATTCAAAACTTTTAGGAAATGCTGAAGTTCTTGATGAAACTGGTTGTATTTTGGGCGTTGGAATCGGCGGATTTGAAGTAACTGAAGCTTCTGCAAAAGGTTATTTTAATTCTGGTTGTGTAAAAACCGCTCCAATGGCAATTCCGGAACTTATTCCAAATGAAGCCGGCGGAAATATCGCTATGCAGTTTGGATGTCACGGCCCAGTTCAGGCTGTAGCAACTGCTTGTTCTTCTGGAACTGATGCGATGGGTGTGGCTTTTGATATGGTTCGTTCTGGTCGCCTTGATGTTTGTATTACAGGGGGAGCTGAATCTACAATCAACGGATTTGCAATTGTTTCTTTTGAAGTTTTGCATGCTCTTTCTACTGGTTTTGACGAAGACCCGACTAAAGCAAGCCGTCCGTTTGACAAAAAGCGAAATGGATTTGTAATGGGTGAAGGTTCTGGAATCTTGATTTTTGAAGAATATGAACACGCTAAAGCTCGTGGAGCAAAAATCTATGCTGAAGTTGCAGGTTACGGTTCTTCTTGTGACGGTTACCATTTGACTTCTCCAAATCCTGATGGAATTTGTGGTTCAAAATGTATGACTCGCGCTTTAAAAGATGCTGGAATGGATCCTTCTGAAATTCAGTATTACAATGCACACGGAACTTCTACTCACATTAATGACCCTAGCGAAACAAATATGATCAAAATTGCGTTTGGCGAAGAAAATGCCCGCAAATTAAAGATTTCTTCTACAAAATCTATGCACGGTCACTGTCTTGGTGCAACTGGAGCAATCGAAGCAATCGCTTGTATTGAAGCAATCAATAACAGTTTTGTTCCGCCAACAATCAATCTTGAAGAACAGGATGTAGAAGGCGGTTGTGACCTTGATTATGTTCCAAACAAAGGAATTGAAATGAATGTTGACGCTGCAATGAGTGCAACTTTCGGTTTTGGTGGTCATAACGGTGCAATCATCTTAAAGAAGATTAAATAATTTTTTGTTTTTTTGGAGGAGGACAAACCCTCTACTCAGAAGCGGTGTTTTTCCTCCTCCAAACCACCACCTTTTCCCAGCACTGCTTAGGGGTGCCCCCTAAGAACCTGCTAAATTGTTTTTTTTATTTTTGTGTGTATTGGGAAAATTTTTAAACAGATTTGGATGAGAGGATTTTTATTTTTTGGAGAATTTTATGTTGACGACTGATATAAAATCGTTGCTTCCGCATAGAGAACCTTTTTTGTTTGTGGATGCGATTATTAGTGCTGATGAAAAAGGGGCGGTTTGCGAACATACTTTTATGGAAAACGAATTCTTTTTTAAGGGGCATTTTCCTGAATATCCTGTAGTTCCTGGCGTAATTTTGTGTGAAACAATGGCTCAGGCTGGAGGGGCTGCTTTACGCTATCAGGGAATTGTTCCTGGAAACAGTTTGTTCTTTTTTGCAACTTTGGACAAAGTAAAGTTTAGAAATCAGGTTCGCCCTGGCGATAAGGCTCGTATGGAAATTACATATCTTCGTACAAGCCCAAAAATGATTAAACAGGCTGGAAAACTTTATGTAGGCGACACCCTTTGCTGCGAAGCTGAGTGGATGTGTTTAGTTGGTTCTGCACAATAGCAGATAGAAATGCTTATACATGAATTAAATTCAGAATTTGCGGGTCCACTTCTTATTTACCAATTATATTTTAATTAGTGGGTAAGCTCCGACCCTCAACTGGAGAACTTAACAAGGCGGCTTATATAGTCGCCTTTTTTTGTGGAAAAGTTATGGATTATAGATTCAGCATGACATTACTTTTTTAGTCAGCTCTGACGGTTAATCTTTTTCTGCTACCTTTTCAATTCCTTCTTCTCCAGTAAAATCCGGGTACTTTACATCTTTCTTTTCCTCTCCGCCAAATTCCACCTTAGGCAGAGCGTTTACAATATCCACAGTCTTTAAGCTCACGCTTATAATACTCAAAAGCAGATTGTAAATATACCGCGGATTTTTGTGTTCGCGTGACCAGTCGTTGCAGTCGTTTTTAATGCCAGAAGCCTTGTCCACAGTTACCTGGTAGCGGTCAAAAAGCCATTCGATGGCGCTCTTGCCGTTTACCACATAGTCATAAGCCTTTAGCGGAATGCCCGAAACTGTTATGTGGCGGTTAAAGATTATGGTGTCTTTTTTGTCTTTGGAAGCAAACTTTAGTTTTTCTACGCTAAAATATTCGTATTCGTCTTTTATTTCGCCTGTAAACTTTATGTCTAAGCCTGTTGCAGCCTCTACTTCTTCGTAGTGAAGGTGAAGATTTGCTAAGTCCCGCCCTGCCTTACTGAATGCCCAGAAGTCTTCTTTGCTTTCTACTAAAGGGATGCGGGGGAGCATTTTTTTAAGATCTGCGGCAAAAGTTGTGCGGTAGTCTTTAGAATGCAAAAAGCCGTAAACATAGTAGAAGATGTCTTCTTTTTCGACGCTTTTACCGTAAAGGCTACGAGCCTGCTTTAAGATCCAGTCTGTGATGGCAGAATGGCGGGTGTAGCGGTCGGAGCCCTGTGTGTTAAAGAGGTCCGACAGGGCTTCTTCGTTTTCTGTGTAGTAGTAGAGGGGGAAGCATTGAGCTCCGGCATCAAGACTGTTTAAATCAGGAATAACATCTGTAATCATTATTCCATTTTCTTTATTTGCACCGTTTCCGCTTACGCAGATTACAAGGTTTGTGTGATTTTTTGTTGGGAAAAGCTTAGTTAATTGATACCGTTCTTGATTTAGGTCATCATCAAAATAAGTATTCATTTTGCAGAATGGACGATAAGTAGAAATTTTATATTCTTCTTCTACTTCTGTGATTGTGTGCATTTTTTTGATTTGATTAAGCCAGTCCCTAGTCCAGTTGCCAAGTTTAGAATCCTTTTCTGGTTCTGTCTGAATTCCGACTTTTATTTTTTGTAACTGGTCATTGTAATGACTGATTGTCTTTTTAATATTGGATTTTAGAGATGTTAATGAATAATTGTAAACCCATGAATCTCTGTTTGTTGCAGTTCCTAAAGAATATCCTTCAAAGAAGCACTTATCTTGACTTGCAAATTTCTTTTCCGGGTTAATGGGAATATACTCTGCAAAGCTGTCATTACGCATGCTTATCCAGTCGCCGTCTTTGTTTGGGTGCAAGGCTGTCATCTCTAGGTTTTCTATGGACTTGGCGTTTTTAAGGATTTTTAGCTTTTGCTCGCGTGTAAGGTAGTCGCCAATGTCACGGTAAAAGATTTCTGCCTTCTTTACGTCAGTATTCTGCCCCTTGTGCTTTACAAGAATTGTAATGGCAATCGGGTTACGGCTGCCTTCTTTAAAAACGTTTCCGGCTTCTTTTCGCCTAAGCTCTCCGCTGGTTCTTGCGTTACCCCTTAAGTTAAAGACATAAATTTTTGCAAAGTCTTTTTCAAGGCACTTCCTAAATCCGTCTAATCCGTTGTTGTCAAGCCAGGCACCGTTGGTTACAAATCCTATGATTCCTCCGCACTCCGGGTCTAAGCGGTCAGTTGCCCACCTAAAAGCGCGGATGTAAGAGTCATAGCATGATTTATTTAAGGCGGCGTTGCTGTTTGCTACATAAGTTTTTTCAATATCGCTGTCGAGTTTTGTATACTTTAGGTTCTGGTTATTGTCATTGGCACTTTTCTGCCCAATAGAATAAGGCGGGTTACCTATCACTATATGAATAGGAGTTTCCATCTGCTCCTGCACACGGCGGGAATTTACCGGGAACATTTCGCTAAATAAAGCGGTGCCACTTTTATTTTCTGCAAGCTGGAAAGTGTCTGTTAAACAGATTCCCTGGAAAGGCGTGTATTTTTTTTCTTCGCCGTTAAAGTAAAGCTCGCTATTTAAAATGCTGTGGTACTCGTTTTCTATGTTTATAGAGGCAATGTAATATGCCAAAAGCACAATCTCGTTAGCCCTGATTTCGCTCTGGTACTTGCGTTTAAAGTCCTCGTCCTTTATAAGGCCGCTCTGCAAAAGACGTACTATAAAAGTTCCGGTTCCGGTAAATGGGTCAATTATGTTTACGTTTTTATCTGTAAGGTTACGGTTAAATTCTTTCTGGAGTACATAAGACACGCTGTTTATAATAAAGTCTACGACTTCTACCGGCGTGTACACGATTCCAAGCTGTTCTACCATCTTAGGGAAGGCGTTCTTAAAAAAGCTATCATACAATTCAATGATGATTTTCTGCCTGCCTTCTGCAGTCTTTACTCCGCTGGCTCTTTCTTTTACAGAATCATAAAAGCGGTTTAGAGTGTCTTCTTCTTCCTGGTTTGCAGATTTTATGTCTATGATGTCCAAAATATTCTGCATGCTCTTAGAAATAGGATTGTTTGCAATAAACTCGCTTCCTTCAAAAAGGGCCTGGAAAACAGGTTTTGTGATTATGTGCTGAGAAAGCATTTCTATAGCAGACTGCTTTGTTACAGAAGAGTTAATATTTTTATGTAAGCCTTCAAGAAATTTTTCAAAAGATTCTTTGGCTATTTTGTCTGTTTCTACCTTCTGCGTAATCTGCCTTATATGGCGTTCTGCAATCTGGGCAATATCTACCGCCCACTGAACCCAGTAGCGTCTGTCTCCGACTTTCTGCACCATGCGGGCGTAAAATTTATTTTCAAGTTCCGCTTCCGGAAAGTCAAAATGCTCTCCGTCAAGGATAATAGGGCCTTTTGGCTTATGTCCTCCGCCTTCTCCTCCACCTCCGCCAGGCTCGCCTTTTGCGTCCATATCAGGATTATTTACAAAAAGATTAAAGCGGTCGTCGTGGCTTCTAAGGGCACAGGCAACTGACCACACAATCTGAAAGTCCTTGTTTTTTTCTAATGCCTTGTCAGCTTCTTTGCCAGGTTCCACGATTACAGGAATAATCAGATAGCCGAATTTTTTGCCTTCGCTTTTGCGCATAACGCGGCCAACAGACTGTACAATCTCCACCTGGGATTTTCTTGGGCTTAAAAATATAGCAGCGTCCAGCGACGGAACATCTACACCCTCGCTTAAACACCGAACATTGCACAGAATGCGGCAGTCGTTGCCGTCTTCGGGAGTATCCTTAAGCCACTGAATGTCTCTATTACGCTCCTGGCTGTTCATGCTTCCGTCTACATGGCGGCTTTCTATCTGCACATATTTATGTTCATCATCTGTCTGAACAAGTTTATCTGCATAATCTTTATTTAAGACATTAAAAGTATTTTTGATTTTGTTGGATGCTTTAATGTTTGAACAGAAAGCAACCGCCCTGTGCATGATTTTTGGGTCATCATCATAAAGAGTTTTGTCGTCATTTAAAGAAATCTTACTTAAGGCGGCTGCCGTTCCTACAAGTTTCTGCCATTCGTCTAAGTGTTCTGCAGTGTCTTCATTTTGCACGTTCTGGGCAAGGTTAGCCTGATTTTTGCGGTTCATGGTAAGGACAATTACCTTGTAGTCGCACAAAAGGTCTTTTTTTACCGCATCTGCAAATGACAGTCTGTAAAATTCTTTGCCGTAAAGGCTTTCATCATCCATTGAACAAAGATAAATCTTCTTTTCTTTAGCGGTTTCCTGGTCTTCTGTTTTGTAAAGTCGGGGAGTAGCCGTCATGTAAAGGCGTTTTTTGGCCTTGATAAAGTCATTATTATGTACGCGGACAAAGGCACTTTCTTCTTCGTTTTCTAGCGTTACGCCTGTAGTTCTGTGGGCTTCGTCGCAGATTATAAGGTCAAAGACAAAGTCACTGCCGATTGCCTTTTGGGCATTGGAAATTACATCGATTGACTGATATGTGCTAAAGACTACGAGCATACCGTCCGGGTTTGTTTCCTGCTTTTCTTTTATCAGCGTGCGGATTTTTTCTACATCGGTTGTGGCAGGTTCTGCAAGTTCTTCTGTCGAAAGAAATCCTGAATCATCAACAGTCTTTTTAGAAGAAACTTTTGCGTCAGAACAAATACAGATTGGGCTGATTTTTTCGTCAGCGTCGCTAGTCCATGCCATAAGAGTCTGAGAAAGAAGGGAAATGCTTGGAACTAAAAAGAGGATTTTTCCCTTTTTGTTGGTCATTGTTTCTGCAAGGCGGAGGGATGTAAAAGTTTTTCCGCTTCCGCAAGCCATAATCATCTTACCGCGGTCATTAGAGCAGTAATATTGAGTTGCTTTGTCTATGGCTTCTTTCTGGTGGTCGCGTAAATCTTTCCGCTCAGGGCGGGCTTCTTTTCCGTTTTTGCCTTTGTAGATTTTTTCCCAGTCAACGGTAGAATCCCTTAATTTATCCAAACTAATTCTCTGCACAGGAGGCGTCTGGTTTTCTATTGCAATTTCTGCATTTTTGTTTAATGCAAAAGGAAGTGAATCTACCCAGTAGCGGCGACTAAAATGCTTTGTAACAAGTCCATCACTAAAAGACTTTGCACTTGTTGAAATAAAAGAATCCACCGCACTTTTGTCGATTGTAGTGCCCTTGTCATAGCACTTGCACTGAACTGCCCAGTATTCGTCCGTGTCTGTGTGGCAGACAATGTCTATTCCAATATCATGCCCGCCAAATTCTTTGCGGTAAGGAAAATCGCTCCAAAGCCAGGCGTGTTTTATATGATTTGCAAAAACCGCCTCTGTTAAAAAATAATTTAAGATTACGGTTTCAAATTTAGTGCCTTTTTCGGCAGTGTTTTTTGCATTTTCTCTGATGTCAGTAAGGATTTCGTCGATTGTCATAAAAATTTGTTTCCTTTATTTAGTTTAGGGCATCTCTAAAAAATCATTTTCAATGCTTTTTCAGAGATGCCTGCGAGTTTTAATTCGTTGATATAGCACGAATTAAAACGTCGCGTTTTTAGAGTTGCCTCTAAAAATTGCAATTTTTAGAGGCTTCCTTTATTTTTACCCATACACCCGTCTTTTTCGAGCCTTCACGTTTTATCAGTTTTAATTCTTCAGAAAGTTTCTTAACTGCACGTTCTATTGTTGCATGAGAAAAATTTGTTTTTTCTTCAAGCACTTTTGAAGTAATGCCGTCAGTTTTTGCAATAAGTTCATAAACAATTTTTTCCTTATCTGAAAGATTTAATCCCTCATTTAATCCCTCATTTCCTAGATCACGCCCTATTTTCTGTGAACCTTTTCCAAATGCCTTAATATATTCTGTACTGAATTCTTTAACTTCTGGGTTGTTTCTTGGAATGGTAACATTCACGCCACCGCAAAAGTTTTCAAAAACAGGTTCGGGAAGTCCTGCGGCAGAAAATTTGTTGCAGATTTTTTTAATTCCGCGTCCCCAGCTTTCAACAAATCCGGCTTTATAAAAGGTGTTGGCAAACCCACAAATCCATTTAAGATATTCGTCTCGCCAGGATTCTTTAAATTCTATGTCCTGATTTTCTGCAATATTTAGTTTCATTCTCTTTCCTTTTTGTTTAGAGATGGTCGAGCCTTTAACGATATATTCAGTTTACTATAATTTTTACTTATTTTCTATTTGAATGTTAGGTTAAAATAACAAACTCCGTCTATATTTTCTATAAACGGAGTTTAATTTTACTCGTTTATTCAGCAACAGTTAAAGTTTCGCTAAAACCAACTGAATATGAACCATCTACTGCAGGTCTTGTTTTTATAGCAAGCACATATTTACTACCAACAGTAAGACTATCTGGTACATATGCTTCAAGCGTTTTTGGAAGATTTCGAGTTACAACACACTTAATCCATTTGCTTTCATCAGTATCTACCGAACCGTCTTCTGTAAGCGGGCAAAAATACAATCCACAGGCAGCACCTTCAAGTTTTAATTTGCTTCCTGTAATGCTAATGACTTTTCCAGGAACTACAGTTTTTTCTTTAACATCGTCCCAAAGACACACAGCATTACTTATAAGCGGCACAGAATCTGTATAAACAATCTTATCTATTTTATATAAAAAAAGACGAAGAGCAGCATCCGTTTTTTCAGATAATTCAGATAGACCCTAAAAAACCAGATGACAGATTTTATAATCTGCTTGCAGTCTGCCCTGAATGTTCAGCCAGGCTCGGTATGGAAAAATCTTCCGATGATGTTTTAAAACTCGCACAGATAAAACAAAAAATGCAGAAAAATGAAGAAGTTACAGAAATTGCTTCACAAGAAAAAATTGAACAGGATATAACATCTTTAATACAAAAAATTACAAGCGTTGATGAATTTTTACTTGTAAAACTGAACTACGAACCTGTTGAACTTGAAAGAAAATTTCTTCCTTTTGAACATATGTTAAAAGACAGCATAAAACAAAATGTCGTAAAGTATTTTAATTTTATAACTAACCTTTTTAAACAGAAAGTTGAAAACGGAAGTTTTGATGAAAAAAAGTTCCGCATAAAAGTAAAACATATTTTTGAAAATCTCGATTTTGAAGGTTTTAGTAAAGAGAAGATTTTTGAAGCAATTTCCGACCGATTTTACAATATGACAAAAGTCAGCCGAATGAGCTGTAATATTCTTGTAGGTTATTTTGTTCAGACCTGTGAAA
>CAVHIX010000022.1:0-15042 GCA_963636135.1 Anaerovoracaceae bacterium | reverse complement strand
ATTTATTGACAGGGGCTTGGCGCGTGCTTTTACAAAAATTCCTTGTGCATTGCAGATTGGGCTTCAGTCGGCGAATGAAAATGTTTTAAAAAATGTAAATCGCACTTTTGACGAAAAAAAATTCAAAAAAAATGTTGGAATTTTAAATGAAGAAGGCGTGATTTTCGGTTTTGATTTAATTTACGGGCTTCCGGGCGACACTTTTGAAGGATTTAAAAAAAGTATTGATTTTGCGATAAATCTTTATCCGAATAATCTTGAACTTTTTGTTTTGAGCGTTTTACCGGGAACCACGCTCTTTGAGGATTCTGCAAAATTTAATCTCGAATTTCAAAAAGATTCTCCGTACAATGTTATAAAAACGCCGACTTTTTCGCAAAAAGAAATCGCTTCTTCTTCGGTTTTGAGCGCTTCTTGCAATATTTTTTACAATCAGGGGCGGGCTGTTCCGTGGTTTAATTCTGTTTGCGAAGTTTTGCATAAACGGCCTTCAGTTTTTTTTGAAGATTTTGCTTTGTGGTTTGAAAGAAATTCAAGTCAAAAAATTATTGATTTTTCAAAAGAATGTGAAAATCATCTTCAAATTGGAAAATTGCAGTTAAAATTTTTAAAAGAGATTTTTGAGCAGAAAAAGAAAAATGCGTTTTTTGATATTTGCGCCGATGTTGTAAGATTTTATGGGGCGATAGCTAGAACTCAGTATGATAAAACTACAGAAATTTTAGATTTTAAATATTCTGTAAATGATTTACAAACTATGTACGCGCTCGATTTCAGATTTTTTTATGAAAATTTTAAAAAATCATCTTGTAAGGCAAAATTTAAAAATGGCGACTTTACGATTTTAAAAAGATAAATCAAATTTGGGGTTAATATTTTCAAAATCCGTAATTATTGTTAAAATCGTTTTATGGACATGAATGAAATCCTGAATGCGTGGGATAATTTTCAAAAAAAAGAAAAAAATCGTAAAAAAGAAGAATCAAGGGTTCAGATTTCGCACAAAAAGGCAAATGCGCCAACAAAAGAAGAAAAAGCGCTCGCCGAAGAAAATAATCTTGATTTTTTAATTGAAAAAGAAAATTCTAAAAAAATAAATCCGATGGAACTCTATTTGCGTCGTTATGGCGTTGTTGACAAAGATAAAATTCAGGAGCGCGAGGAAGAAAAAAATCGGTTTAACAATCGCGAATATCTTATAAATATGAAACCTGAGGCGGCAATCGATTTGCACGGGCTCCACGCTGACGAAACGGAACAAAGATTGAATGCGTTTGTAAATGAATGTCTGTACAAAAATTTAAAAAAAATCCTGATTATTCACGGGAAGGGTATTCATTCGCAAGGCTGTGACCCGGTTCTGTCAAAAATTGTAAAATCCTTTATCGAAAAAAATAAGCATTGCGGACTTTCCGGGCACCCTAAAAATAAAAGTGAAGGCGGAACTGGCGCTACCTGGGTAATTTTAAAATAAGAGGAAAAAATGAATATTCTTTCTATAAATAATGTGAAAAAAATCGGCCGTGAAGAAGATTTGTTTTCCGGGGTAACTTTTGGCCTAAATGAAGGCGAAAAAGCGGCATTAATCGGGCGAAACGGAACTGGAAAATCCACTTTGCTGAATACTATTGCCGGCGTTTTGGAACCTGATGAAGGCACAATCGTAATAAATAAATCGGCTGGCGTTTCGTTTTTACCGCAAAATCCTGATTTTAATGCGGAAGACACGATTTTAACTCATATTTTTAAAAGCGCTTCCCCAAAATTGAATATTATTCGTGAATTTTTGGAAATCTGTAAAAAACTTGGCGAAAATTACAGCGATTCTGTTCAAAAAAAATACGATGAATTAAATCTTAAAATGGAAGAACAAAATTTGTGGAATTATGAAGTCCAGGTTTCTTCTATTTTGGAAACGCTAGGCCTTTCTGATTTGACAAAAAAAATGGGCACGCTGAGTGGCGGAATGGTTAAAAAAGTTTGCCTCGCGCAGGTTTTGGTGGAAGATACAAAACTTCTTTTGCTCGACGAACCAACGAATCATCTTGATATTTCAACGATTTACTGGCTTCAAAATTATTTGCACGATACTGACAGAACGGTTTTGATGGTAACGCACGACCGATATTTTTTGGATGCGGTTTGCACGAATATTTTTGAACTTTCGCATAAAAAAATTAAACTTTATCAGGGAAATTATTCGACTTACCTTGAAAAAAAGCAGATTGAAGAAGAAATTGCGCAGAATACCGACCGCCGAATTGAAAGCGTTTTGCGTTTTGAACGGGATTGGCTGAGTAGAGGGCCTTGTGCGCGCGGAACAAAGGCAAAAGCGAGAATTCAGAAAGATGAAGCGTTAATAAATCGTGAAAAATTCCAGAAAGAAAAAGGTTTTACTTTTGAAGTTAAAGGCCGTCGTTTGGGTGGAAAAATTTTAGTTTTGGAGAATATTAGTAAGAATTTTAAAAAGGGCGCAAAAAAAGATTTTCCTGTGATTAAAAATTTTAGTTATGTTTTTTCTAAAGGGCAGCGAATCGGGCTTTTTGGCGATAACGGTTCTGGAAAATCAACTTTTTTAAATATAATTACAAAAAATCTTGAGCCGGATGAAGGAACTGTCACAATTGGGGAAAATACGGTTTTTGGATATTACAATCAAAATCCGGTTTTTAAAGATTTAAATCAGAATGTTTTGGATTATATAAAAGAAACGGCAGAATTTATCAAAAAAAATGATGGAAAAATCGTGAGTTCTGCGGTTTTTTTGGCGGAATTTGGTTTTGAAGGAAAAATTCAGTATTCTCCGATTTCAAGTCTTTCTGGTGGGGAAAAGAAACGGCTTTTTTTGGTGCGGCTTTTGCTTTCAAATCCGAATTTTTTGATTTTGGATGAGCCGACAAACGATTTTGACATTTTCACGATGAACATATTGGAACAGTTTTTGATGCAATACGAAGGCTGTCTTTTGGTTGTGAGCCACGACCGTTATTTTATGGATAAAGTTTGCGACACGCTTTTTATAATGGAAGATGATGGCGCGATTAGTGGTTTCGTTGGAAAATGTTCGGAATATATTGATTTTCGGGAAGAAAAAAAGCGCGAAAATTTGCTTAAAAAACGCGAAGAAAAAAAAGAAAAAACTGAAATTAAAAAAGAAGAAGATAAATCTGAAAAAAAGAAATTATCGTATTCTGAGCAGAAAGAATTTGAAACGCTTGATAAAGAAATTCCAAAACTTGAAGAAGACCTGGCGATTTTAGAAGAAAAAATGTCTGGCGGAAAAGATGGGGATTTTTCAAATATTGCAGAAATTTCTAAAAAATATTCGCAGTTGAAATCGTCGCTAGAAGAAAAATATTCTCGCTGGGAAAGTTTGGCGGAATTTGTATAAAAATAATTGTTGCGTTTTTGTAAACATAAGATTGTAATTATTTCAGTTTACGCAATAAAAAAAATATTATACAATGAAAATCGTGCAAGGGTATGGAAGAGTGCCAATTTTTGGCAGTGCGAAGCACCGAGCGACAAGCGGGCTCTGTAACACCCGACCCGAAGGGGTGCACCCAAAAACTAAAAAATAATACTTTTATAGGAGTTTTAAAATGGGAAATAATTATTTTAATGCAATTCCGTGGCGTGAAGCTCGTCTTCAGTTGGGACACTGTCGTTCAATGGCAAAAGAAGAATTTGCTGACGGCGTAAAGGCTTTAAAAGGCAAAAAAATTGTAATCGTTGGTTGTGGTGCTCAGGGATTGAACCAGGGACTTTGTTTGCGCGATTCTGGTCTTGATGTAAGCTATGCTCTTCGTGAATCTGCAATTACAGAAAAACGCCAGTCTTGGAAAAACGCTACAGAAAACGGTTTTAAAGTTGGCACATACGATGAAATGATTCCTACTGCTGATTTAGTTGGAAACCTTACTCCAGATAAGCAGCACACTCCTGTAATCACAGAAGTTATGAAAAGAATGAAGAAAGGTTCTGCTCTTTGGTATTCACATGGATTTAACATGATTGAAGAAGGAATGCAGATTCGTGACGATATTACAGTTGTAATGTGTGCTCCAAAAGGACCAGGAACAGAAGTTTACCACGAATTCCAGCGCGGTTTTGGTGTTCCGGATTTAATCGCCGTTCACCCAAAAAATGACCCAGAAGGAAAAGGTTGGGCATATGCAAAAGCTTTGGCTGTCGGAATGGGCGGTGCAAAAGCTGGCGTTCTTGAATCAAGCTTTGTTGCAGAAGTAAAATCTGACCTTATGGGTGAACAGACAATTTTGTGCGGTATGCTCCAGGCTGGAACAATCGTTTGTTATGACAAAATGGTTTCTGAAGGAATCGCTCCTGAATATGCTACAAAACTTTTAATGCACGGATGGAATGTAATTTCTGAAGCTTTAAAATGGGGCGGAATCACAAATATGATGGATCGTCTTTCTAACCCTGCAAAAATTAAGGCAAACGAACTTTCAAAACAGATTAAAACTTTGCTTACTCCACTTTATCAAAAGCACATGGACGATATTATTTCTGGAAAATTCTCTTCTACAATGATGGAAGACTGGAAAAACAAAGACCACGATCTTTTAACATGGCGAGAAGAAACAGGAAAACTTCCATTTGAATCAACTGCTGAATCAAAAGAAGAAATTTCTGAACAGGAATATTTTGACAAAGGTATTTTGATGGTTGCAATGGTTAAAGCTGGCTGTGAACTTGCATTTGAAACTATGGTTGACGCAGGAATTAAACCAGAATCTGCTTACTATGAATCACTTCACGAAGTTCCGCTTATCGCAAACCTTATCGACAGAAAACGACTTTACGAAATGAACCGCGTAATTTCTGATACAGCAGAATATGGTTGCTATTTGTTCAGCCGAGTTGCTGCTCCAATGATGGCAAAAGATTTAATGCCTTCACTTCACACAGATGTTATCGGAAAAGGATTGGATTCAAAAGATACAAGCGTAAGCAACACTGAACTTGTAGCCGTAAACGCAGAAATCCGCAACCACCCGATTGAAGTTGTAGGACGAAAACTCCGCGAATACATGACAGCAATGAAACCGGTTCTTTAAAATCAAGATTTTTAAATCTAGCGATTTTAAAATCAAGCGATTTTTAATCTGGTAATTTTCTAAAATGTTAGTAATGGCTCCTGAATATATTTTCAGGGGCTTTTTTTATAAAAAAATCATATTCACAGAAAATATAAAATTCGTTATTATAGAACAAATATAGATAAAGGAATTTTTATGGCTCGTGCAAAAATTGTAGTTTTAGATTTTGGAAGTCAATATGCGCATCTGATTGCAAAAAGATTTCGTATGTTGGGCTACTATTCAGAAATCGCTCTTCCGTCTGCTGATTTAAGCGTTTTTGAAAATTGTAAGGGAATCGTTTTTTCTGGGGGGCCAAGTTCAGTTTACGACGAAAAAGTGCCGGAATTCAATTCTGAGATTTTAAATCTTGATATTCCGATTTTGGGGCTCTGCTACGGTCATTATATCGTTCAGCTTGGCTACAACGGAAAAGTTTCAAAAGCTCCGGTTGGCGAATTTGGTTTTGCCGAATTGAAGTTAAATTCGAATGTAAAATGTCCTTTATTTAACGGAATTGAAGATGTTCAGCAAGTTTGGATGAGTCATCAGGATCAGGTTGAAGTTTTAGGCAAAGGATTTGAAATCGTAGGTTCAACAAAGGATTGTAAATTTGCTGCAACTCAAAATATTTCTAAAAAAAGATTTTCGCTTCAGTTTCATTGTGAAGTAAAAGATACCCCTTGTGGAAATAAAATTTTTGAAAATTTCGCTGAATTTTGTGGAATGCAAAAAAACTGGGATCAGGATACGGTTTTGCAGGTGATTTTGGACGGAATTAAAACTCAGGCTCGGGATAAAAAAGTTCTTCTTTTCTTGAGCGGCGGGGTTGATTCGACAATCACTTTTGCGCTTTTAAATAAGGCTCTAGGTCAGAATCGCGTTTTGGGCCTTCACATTGATAACGGATTTATGCGAAAAAACGAATCTAAAAATGTTGAAAAAGCGTATAAAAAATTCGGGTTCAATAATTTTATCGTTCAGGATGCGTCACAGGATTTTTTAAGTGCGATTTCAAATCTTACAGATCCGCAGAAAAAACGAATGGCTGTGGGCGAAACTTTTATCACTGTGCGAAATAAAGTTGTAGCGTCTCAAAATTTAAACGAAGACGAATGGCTTTTGGCTCAGGGAACTCTTTATCCGGATATTATTGAATCTGGTGGAACAAAAAATTCGAATACAATTAAAACTCATCATAATCGCGTTCAGGGAATTCAAAATCTTATTCAAAAAGGTTTGATAATTGAACCGATTAAAGATTTATACAAGGATGAAGTTCGTGCAATCGGAAAAAAGTTAGGCCTTCCTGATGAACTTGTAATGCGCCATCCTTTCCCGGGTCCGGGGCTTTCGATTAATGTTCTTTGTTACGATGGAAAATCTTGGTCAGAAAAAGATGAAACTGAATATAAAAATGCCCAGGAAGAATTGAATAATGTTGTAATCGATCAATTTTGTTCGCATTGTACGCAAAGTTTGGTTCGTTCAGTTTTGCCAGTTCGTTCGGTTGGCGTTCAGGGGGATTTTAGAACTTACAGGTTCCCGGCGTGCCTTACTTTCCGCGATGAAGGCGACGGATTTTATCATATTCCAAAAGTTCGCGAAAAAGTTGAAAGTGTTTCAAGTACGATTACAAATTCTGCAAAATATTTAAACAGAACTGTAATAAAAATGTATCAAAATCCGAATGTAAAAAATGAAGATTTAAAACTCCAAGAAGGATATTGCCAGAAGGAGCGATTAGATCAGCTTCGTGAGGTTGATGATATTGTTCTTTCTGAATTGCACGAAAAGGGGCTTTACAATCAGATTTTCCAGCATTTAACAATCGATTTGCCTTATGCTTCTTGTAAAACGCATGCAAGTTTTGTTTTGCGTCCGGTTGTTTCAGAAGATGTTATGACCGCTCGTTTTGCCTGGCTTCCGATGGATGTGATGCAGGAAATCGTTCACAAGATTGCAAAATTGGATTTTGTCGATGCGCTGTATTTTGACGCAACAAATAAGCCGCCTGCAACTTTTGGCTGGGAATAAAAATGAAAAATATTTTATTGAATGTAACCGGTTCAATTTCGGCTTTTAAATCTTGTTCGCTAATCAGTCTTTTGGTAAAAAACGGATATAATGTAAAAGTTATTCCAACGGAAGACGCTTTGCAGTTTGTTGGAAAGGCAAGTTTTGAAGGTTTGAGTCACAATTTAATCGAAAAATCGATGTTTGATTCGCTTGACCCGATTGCACATATTCATTTGGCTCAAAATTGGGCAGATTTGATAATCAGTTATCCGTGTAGTGCAAATACAATTAACCGGCTTGCGAATGGCCTTAGCGACGATTTGTTTGGGGCCGTTTTTTTGGCAAATAATTTTAAAAAACCATTTTTGCTCGCTCCTGCAATGAATACTCAAATGTTTTTGCATCCGGCAGTTCAGGAAAATTTACAAAAACTTGAATCTTGGGGAACAAAAATTTTACCTTGCGACGATGGGGATTTGGCTTGCGGAACAAAAGGTCAAGGGCGATTAATGGAACCGGAAAACGCTTTTAAAGTCATTCAGGACATTTTAAAAAACTAAAACTGGAAGTACAAAATGAAGATTTTAATTACTGGTGGCGGGAGTGTAGAACCGATTGACAATGTTCGATATATTTGCAATTTTTCTACCGGAAAAACATCTTCTTTTTTGGCAGATTTTTTTGCTGATTTGGCGAATGTCACGCTTTTAATTTCTGAGCGGTCAGTTCTTCCAGAAAATTCAAAAATTAATATTATAAAATATAAAACTTTTAACGATTTAAAAAATCTTTTGGAAGCGGAATGTAAAAAAGGTTACGATGTGATTTTGCATGCGGCAGCGGTTAGCGATTATTCCCCGGAAAAAATTATTGTTGATTCAAAAGAATATTCTGTAAATGATTTTAATAAAATTCCTTCCGGCTCTGAACTGACCATAAAAATGAAAAAAAATCCAAAATTGCTGGATTCGATAAAAAAATGGAGCGATAAAAAAAGTTTCGTTTTCGGTTTTAAACTTACGAGCAATGCTTCAAAAGAAGAACGAGTTTTGGCTGTAAAAAAGATTTTTGCGTCGCCGTCTGATTTTTCGTTTTCTCCAGATGCGGTGATTTCAAACGATTTGAGTGAAATAAAAAATAATCTTCATCCGTGTGTGATTTATTCAAAAAATATGCAGATTTTAGCAGAAGTAAACGATTTAACTCACCTTGCGCAAAAAATCTTTCAAATTATTCAAAATCAGGTGGAAAAATGCTTTTAACGATTGATGTTGGAAATACTCAGATTACAGGTGGCCTTTTTGACGGTGAAAAATTAGTTCTTCAGTTTAGGCGAACGACGAATTTAGGCACAAGTTCAGATGAAATTGGTATTTTTTTTAGAACTGTAATCCGTGAAAATGGTTTTGACTGGCAAAAAATTAAAAAAATCGGATGTTGCAGCGTTGTTCCGTCGATAAATTATTCTCTTTCGAGTGCAATGCAAAAATATTTTAACTGCGAAGTTTTGTTTATTCAGGCGGGAATAAAAACTGGCTTAAAATTAAAATATTCAAATCCGAAAGAAATTGGCGCTGACAGAATTGCTGCTGCGATGGGGGCTGTAAATTTAATTCCGAATCAGAATTTGATAATAATCGATTTGGGAACGGCAACTACAATCGACTGCGTTACAAAAGAAAAGGAATATTTGGGCGGTGCGATTTTAACCGGAATGAAAATCAGCATTGAAGCGTTGGCGAGCGGAACTGCAAAACTTCCTTCCGTAGAAATTTTAAAACCTTCGCATGTTTGTGGAACGAACACAATTGAAGCGATTCAAGCGGGCCTTTTTTACGGAAATGCCGGTGCGATAAAAGAATTTTGTTATCTTTACGAAAAAAATGTTTTTAACGGGGAAAAGCCTTTTGTAATCGGTACGGGCGGATTTTCGCGAATTTTTAAAGATTATAATTTGTTCAATCAGATTACTCCGGAATTAGTTTTGTTCGGCGTAAAAAAAGCGGTTGAAATGAATTTAAAAATATAATTTGAGGTTTTAAAAATGGATTCTAAAATCAAATTTATTGATGGTGGCGTAACGGCTGCAAAAGGATTTACGGCAAACGGAATTTTGTGTCACATTAAAGCTTCTCGAAAAACGAACGATGTTGCTTTAGTTTATTCAGAAAAAATTTGTAATGCTGCTGGAGTTTTTACTCAGAATCGTGTAAAGGCCGAAAGCGTAAAACTTTCTAAAAAAAATATTCAAAACGGAAAAATTCAGGCGATTATCGCAAATAGTGGAAACGCAAACTGTTGTACAGGGGCTCAAGGGGCCGAAAATGCGTTGAAAATGGCAAAAGCGGTTTCTCGTGTTACTGGCTGTGATGAAAATAATGTAATCGTTTGTTCAACTGGTGTAATTGGCTCTCAGCTTCCGGTTGAAAAGATTGAAAATAATATTCAGATTTTAAAAGATGGGCTTTCAAAAGAAGGACACAAAGAAGCTCGAATCGCGATTATGACAACTGACACTCAATACAAGGAATGTGCCGTTGAATTTTATATCGGGCAAAAATTGTGTCATATGGGAACGATGTGTAAAGGTTCCGGAATGATTCATATTAATCTTGGAACGATGCTTAGTTTTATTACAACTGATTGCGCAATTTCTTCTGAAATGCTTGAAAAGGCCCTCCGCGAATCAATAAAAACGACTTACAATTGTGTTAGCGTTGACGGCGATACTTCAACGAATGATACGCTCGTTATTCTTGCAAACGGAATGGCAGAAAACGATGAAATAAAATCTGAAGGCGAAGATTTTGACATATTTTTGCAGGCTTTAAACAAAATGAATAAAGTTATGGCAATGAAAATCGCTGCTGACGGGGAAGGGGCAACTCGACTTGTTCAGTGTACTGTAAATGGCGCAAAAACTGAAGAAAATGCCCGAGGCCTTGCAAAACAGGTAATTTCTTCTTCTCTTGTAAAAGCTGCAATGTTCGGAAAAGACGCAAATTTTGGAAGATTTTTGTGTGCAATGGGCTACAGCGGAATTGATTTTGACCCAGAAAAAGTGAGCATTTGGTTTACAAGCAAAAAATCTGCAAATCGTTATTTTGAAGATTACGATAATTTCTGCGTTCATGGGGACGAATCCGTTCAGGTTTATAAAGATGGCGTTCCTTTAGATTTTGACGAAGAAAAAGCAAAAGAAATTATGAGTGAAGAAGCTGTTGAAATCTTAATTCAGTGTGGGGATGGTTCTGCTTCTGGGGTTGCCTGGGGGTGTGACTTAACTTACGATTATGTAAAAATTAATGGAGATTACAGAACCTAAAAATTCTTGAGGAAAAAATGGAAAACAAAACAGATTTAAGTACAGAACAATGGTCAAAAGTTTTAGTTGAATCACTTCCATATTTTAAGCAGTGGTGTGGAAAAGTCGTTGTTGTAAAATACGGCGGAAACGCAATGCTGAACGAAACTTTAAAAGAAGCCGTAATGGAAGATATCGTGTTGCTGAATACAATTGGAATAAAAGTTGTTTTAGTTCACGGTGGCGGCCCTGAAATTAATCATATGCTCGAAAAAGTCGGAAAAGAATCGAAATTTGTTGACGGTTTGCGTTACACTGATGCCGAAACTATGGAAATCGTGCAAATGGTTCTTACCGGAAAATTAAATAAAGATATCGTTGGCATTCTTCTTCAAAAAGGCGGAAAAGCGGTTGGTTTGAGCGGTGTTGACAGCGGCCTTCTTCGAGCGAAAAAAACGCAAAAAGATTTGGGATTTGTTGGCGAAGTAACTTCTGTAAATCCGGAAATTATAACTTCTCTTTTGGATAAAGGTTTTATTCCCGTTGTTTCAACTGTTGCGCTAGGCGAACAAGGCGATTCTGCCCGTTATAATATTAATGCCGATACTGCCGCTGCAAAAATTGCCGTTGCCTTGAATGCTGAAAAATTTGTTCAGCTTACAAATGTGCCTGGCGTTTTGCGAAATATCGACGATCCTTCAACGCTGATTAAAAGAATCGAACGAACTGCTATTGGTTCTTTGCAGGCAACAGGAATTATTGCCGGCGGAATGATTCCAAAAATCGAATGTTGTCTAACGGCCCTTGAAGGCGGCGTTCCGCGAACCCACATTATCGATGGAAGAGTGCCTCATTCACTTTTAATCGAAATGTTTTCTGATCGCGGAATTGGAACAATGATTTACTGATTTTTTAAAAGCTGGTGTTCAAAAAAACTGAAATAATCCGTTTGGCTGATAATTAAATGGTCGATAATCGGAATTCCAATTATTTCACTTGCCCGCATCAATCTTTCGGTAGTTGTAATGTCTTCATCTGAAGGCAGGCAATTCCCGGAAGGGTGGTTGTGGCAAATTATAATTGAAGAAGCGTTTTCTTTTACGGCAGTAGAAAAAACATCCCGTGGGTGAACGATTGCAAAATTTACGGTTCCAACAGAAACTATGTGAATGTTTATAATTTCGCTCGCCCCAGAAAGCGTTACAGCCAGAAAATGTTCCTGCTGAGTCAGCGAATAATGTTTTACAAATGGCAAAATGTCTTTTGGCGCTTTAATTTTTGCCTGAATATGATTTGCAAAACGGCGCCCAAGTTCAATTCCAGAGGCGATTGCGAGGGCCTTACTTGTTCCGATTCCTTGAATTTTTAAAAGTTCTGGAATTACATCTTCGTTTTTTGTTTCTGCGATAATCTGGCAGACTTTAAAACTCAATTCATCAAGCGGAATGTCTTTTGTTCCGCTACCCAAAATCATCATTATAAGTTCGTGATCACTCGGATATCTGATTCCTTTTTCTAAAGCGATTTCTCTGATTCTTGGTTTTTGTTTTGTTGCACTTAAAAAATTATTTTTTCTCATCACTATATAAATAGACAAAAAAATCGTTTTTCGGCAACTTTTTACAAAAAAAATTTAAAAATCTGACTTTTATTCTTTTAAAAATACGAATTCGGTTTTTAATCCGTTTAAATTATCAAAATAAAGATTTGAAAAATCCCATCGGTTTCTGACTGCCACAAAACTTCTTGCGCGTAAAAGATAAATTACCGGGCATTCTTCCAAAATTGTCTGCTGAAACTCATCCCAAATCGCCTGGGCCTTTTTGTGATCGATTGTGAAAGAGCCTTCGTTGTAAAGATAGTCGATTTTCTTTTCCCATTCTGTTTGCGGCGTTTCCTGCAGCGGATTCCAAAGATGAAGATTTCCGTTTGAAGGCCAAACATTGCTTCCCTGACTCGGAAAAACATTTGCCCCAAGCCCGATAATTACGCTCTGCCAGTCGTATGTTGAAGTGAGCATTTCAATGATTTTTTGAAAATCCACCTGGCGAACATTCACTTTTATCCCGATTTTTGAACATTCGTCGCTGATAATTAGGGCAATATCGTTTACAACCGTACTCGAAGAAGGAATTGTAATGTAAAATTCAACTGCCGTTCCATTTTCGTCGTACATTATGCCAGATTTTTTTTTAAATCCTGCGCAAAATAAAAGTTTTTCGGCTTCACTTAAATTATATTTGTATTTTAATTGAATTTTTTCGTTGTAGTACGGATTTATTTTTGGGAAAAAGTCGTATTTCGCTGACGCTAATCCCCTGTAAGTCTGATTTATGATTCGTTCGCGGTTTAAAATTGAGCTCATCGCCTGTCGGAACTCTTTTTTGCAAAACCAAGCGTAGTATTTCTGATTTTTATTTTTAGGATTTTGATTAAATGTCCAAAGCTGTGCTGAAATTTGTCCTTCAGAATTAAAAACTGTGTAATCATCGTTTTGATTTTTTATTACATCGCTTAATTCTTCTGGGCGTGGCGAAAAAACTTCAGTTTTGCCTTCTTTAAAAAGCAGAAAATTCGTGTTCATATCGCCAACAATTTTTAAAAACTTTTTTTCCTGATACGGAATTGAAAGACCGTTTTCGTCTTTTTCCCAATAATCAGGATTTCGACTCAAAACTAGTCGCTGACCTGGCAAATATTCGCTTATAAACCATTTTCCGCACGAAGGAAGCGTTTTTACATCGCAGTTTGCTGGAAAAAGATTTTTTACGCCTTCCGAACCGTTTTCGTCTTTTGCTTTTTTATATAAAAATGAAGGGCAAAGTGACATATTTGTGGACAAAATTGGTTCTGCAACAATCCGCGGAAAAATAAAATCGAATCGTCTTTCGTCAATTTTAACACATTCAATTTTTTTTAGTTCGCCGTCTGGCATTTTTACCCATTGGCCTGAATATCCGCTTGAATTAAAAACTTTGTCGCCGGCAATTTCGTTGTACCAGAATACAAAATCGTCGCTCGTAACTTTAATCTTTTTTGGAGAATCGTAAAACGACCAGAAAAGATTTTCTTTTAGCGTGTAGTGAACGGTTAGCGTATTTTTCTTTTCGTTAGTTTCGATTTTAAAATCTGCAAGACGGGCTTTCCAAGTGCGATTTTCAACATCATAGTCAACAAGAGAATCCAAAAGATTTTCCAAAATTGCTGTACTTGAAGCGTCTCGTTCTGCAATCAGCTGATTAAAAGTTTTTGGATCTGCTAAAATCGTGTCATTCCAAACGCCAGAAACTTTTCCGGGAACGATTTTTTGATTTTTCCACGGTTTTGAAACAGAATTTTTAATCAGATCAGAAGAAGAACTTTGAATGTATTCTTCGATTTCAGAAAGCGTCATTTCTTTGACTGAGCACGAAGAAAACAAAATTAAAATGCTGAAAGTCGCAAAAAATTTTTTCATTACATTTTATCCAGGAATGGAACTAAAACTAAATCCATGGCGCCTTTCATAACGATTAAAGTTGCTTTTGCAAGGTAAAGTCGGGCGTTTCCTAATTCTTTGGTCTGGGCATTTACGATTGAGCAGTTCTGGTAGAATTTGCTGAACAATTTGCTTACATCGTATAAATATGCTGTAATCACGCTCGGATCGAAAGTTTCTGCACTTTTTTGAACGGCACTTGGGAAATCGCCTAAAGTTTTGATTAAAGCCCACTCTTCTTCTGAAGTAAGGAGTGAAGGATCTGCGTTTTCTGTTGAAAATCCGTTTTCTTTAGCTTTTTCAAGGATTGAATTGATTCTTGCCCCAACATACTGAAGGTAAGGCCCTGTGTTTCCGTTAAAACTTAAACTTTCCTGAGGATTGAAAAGCATATCTTTAATCGGAGTTGCCTGCAAAAGATAATAGTGAAGGGCTGCGAGCGCAACTTTTTCTGCAACTTCATCGGCACTAACTTTGTCGTCACGGCCCTTTTCCTTGATTGCGTTTAATGCATCCGCGTGAAGGGAATCGAGTAAATCGTCGGCGTCAACAACTGTTCCTTCTCGGCTCTTCATTCTTCCGTTTGGCAGATTTACTAATCCGTAACTTAAATGATAAAGTTTGTCCGCCCAAGAAAAGCCTAATTTTTTAAGAATATAGAATAAAATTTTGAAGTGATAATTTTGTTCGCTCGCAACAACATAAACTAACTGATTAAAGGCCCAGTCATCATGTCTGCTGATTGCAGTTCCAATATCCTGCGTAATGTAAACTGAAGTTCCATCTTTTCGGAGTAAAACTTTTTCGTGATTGTCTTCGTCTTTTCCTTTTCCGACAACATCTGTAACATCGATTCTGACAGAACCATCTTCAGCCTTAAAGAAAACGCCTTTTTCCAATCCCTTTAGAATTTCGTCTTTTCCTTTAAGATATGTTTCGCTTTCCAAATAGAATTTATCAAAACTGACTCCAGTTCGTTTGTAAGTTTCTTTTACGCCGTTTAGAGTCCAGTCGTTCATTTTTTGCCAGAGAGCACGAATTTCCGGATCTCCATTTTCCCACTGAACGAGCATTTTTTCTGCCATTTCGTTTGCTTCCGGGTGGGCAGTTTCGGGTTTATCTTTTTCGCCTTTTAAATA
>CAVHIX010000021.1:0-15401 GCA_963636135.1 Anaerovoracaceae bacterium | reverse complement strand
GGCAAAAACTTTACCCAGAAGATGTAGTAAAAATTTATCAGGCAAGTTTGTAATGTGAAAAGAAAAACTTTTAGCCCCTCACAAAACGCCCCAGGCGGATTTTATTTCATTTAGTAAATTATGTGCTGTAGTCCTGTTTTGATTTTAAAAATTGCTTTAAGCAGTAAAGTGGGACGAAGGAAAATTACATTTTTCTTGACGACTTTTTTCAGTTATATTCGAAACTTTTCTTATAAAGTAAAACTTTTTCAGGTGTTATATTCAGCCATTAAAAAATGTAAAATTTGCTTACTTTTAGACCCGAAAAAATGTAAAAAATCCTTGTTTTCAGGCCCTAAAAAATGTAAAATCTAAAATATGGAACGTTTTATCATCAATAAATTAAAGGAATGGAAAGATAAAGAGAGCCGAAAACCTCTTGTTTTGATGGGTGCCAGACAGGTTGGAAAAACTTGGATTATGAAAGAATTTGGAAGGCAATTTTTCAAAAACATGGCCTACATTTCTTTTTACAATAATTCTGTAGCAAAAAATCTTTTTGAAGAAGATTACGATGTTAAACGTCTGATTCCATCCTTAAGCGTTTTATGTGGATTTAACATTACACCAGGCGATACGCTTATTATTTTTGATGAAGTCCAGGAAGCACCAAAAGCCTTTGAATCTTTAAAATATTTTTGTGAAGAAGCACACCAGTATCACATAATTGCGGCAGGTTCACTTTTGGGAGTGGCACTTCACAAGGGCGTTTCTTACCCGGTTGGCAAAGTTGAACTTTTAAATCTTTATCCTTTAAGTTTTGCTGAATATTTGTGTGCGGTTGGCGAAAAACCTTTAAGCGATGCCTTACTCAGTAAAAATTTTTCATTAATCGATTCATTTTCGCAAAAATACATTTATCATCTTAAAAATTATTATTTTGTGGGCGGAATGCCGGAAGTTGTGGAAGCATTCAGAAATCACATGGATTATATTGAAGTTCGAGATTTGCAAAAATCAATTCTTACCCAATACAAAGGTGATTTTGGAAAACACACTGACGAAAAAGAACTTGTCCGTATAAATATGATTTGGGATTCCATTCCCATGCAACTTGCAAAAGAAAATAAAAAATTCTTTTTTGGAAAGATTAAAAAAGGTGCTCGTTCAAGTGAATTTGAAGTTGCAATTCAATGGCTCTGCGATTCAGGTCTTGTTTACAAAGTGAACCGCGTTAATGAGCCAAAAGTTCCGCTTGCTTCCTACAAAGATTTTTCTGCCTACAAACTTTTTATTCTAGACACCGGGCTTTTGTGTGCCATGAGTGGCCTGGATGCAAAATCAATTATTAATGGAAACACTTTGTTCGTTGAGTTTAAAGGTGCCCTTGCAGAGCAATTCGTCTTGCAGGAATTGATTTGTTCCACAAAATACACGCCTTACTATTATGGAAACGAAAGTGCCACTTTTGAGCAGGATTTTTTAATTCAAAAAGAAATGAGCATTATTCCAATTGAAGTTAAGGCTGAAACAAATGTTCGCTCTCAAAGTTTAAAAGCTTTTTATGATAAGTACAAACCACCAGTTTCAGTAAGATTTTCGCTTTTGCCTTATTGTAATCAGGACTGGATGGTGAACATTCCGCTTTATGCTGTGTGTACATTGTAAAAAATTAGGTAAATTTTGCTGTGAACAAAAAGTTTATCTTATGTACTTTACATTAACTCCCCGAACTTCTGAACAAATTTTTCTTTTATCACTGCATCTGTTTCATTAAAGAACGGAAGTCTGTACAAAACAAAATCTTTATTTTCGATTTTATAAAGCAAATCAAATTGCGTTCTTCACTCGTTCCCCAAAAATTGTCCAAAGCATACCATTCGCACGAGGCAGAACAGATTTCTTTTTCAAGATTTTTATTTTCTTTTAAATTTTTCTAAATCTTTCATTATTGATTCCTTTTTTAATTTATCACATATTTTTATATTTGTCTTTTTTTGCGGTAGGGGATAAAACATAAAAATCTCATGCTAAAATCTAAAATTTCCCTCAACTTCCTATTTCCCCCAAAAATCTTTTTTTTTCTTTCAAAACTGAACTTTCGCATTTATACTTAATGAAATTAAAAAAGGTAGAAAATGAAAAAGTTTAGTTTCTTGTTTTTGGCGCTTCCGTTTCTTTTTGGATGTGCAAATCTTTTCGATGATCAAAATATTTCAGTTCAAGACGGATTTGGTTCGATTTGCGTGGGCGATTCTTCTCGTGCAATCAATGCGGACGATATTAAAATTGCAAAGGTTGAAGTTACTGGCTACGATTTTGATAAAACTTTGACCACAACTGTAAATAATGTTACGGATGGCGCAGGCACTTTTACGGTAAAAAATGTTCCAGCTGGCAAAAATCGTATTGTTACTGTTTGGGCCTACGATTCTTCAAATCAGAAATTGGGAACAACTTTAGTTCGGGCACTTTGCGATGTTTCAAGCGGAAAAACGACTTCAGTTTCTGTAACGCAAGATACTACCGCTTTAGCAAATGTTTTTAATTCCCTTTTGAGCGAAAATTACAATATTTCTTCTATTAATAATGCAAATATTCAGACGATTAAAAATGCAATCGATTCTTCTAAAAACTGGTCTTTGATTGATACATCGTCTATTGCAACGGATTTTAAAAATGGTTCTTTAAAATCAGCTTCTTCGTATGTTTTAAAAGAAGGAAGTGTAACTTTTACAAATAATTATTCGAGCGTGAACATTCAGGTGGGCGACCCAGTTTCTTCTATATTAAATGCATTTACTTCTTCAAGCGGAACGATTTCAAATGTTGCTCCGGGAACTTGGCCGGTTTACATTACAGCAGACGGAAACACTACAAAAACTTTCGTAACCGTAAAAGCAGGGGAATCTACAAGCCTTGGCGAACTTGGAAAAGCTGCAATTACGGACAAAATTATTGTTCATGCAAATGGATATACATATATTTATGTGTGGGTTGATACTGATACAAAATTGTTTGGAGATTGGCCGGGAACTGCGATGACTGATTCTGACGGTGACGGTTGGTATGATGTTACAATAGAAAAAACTTCTTCAAATTTGATTTTTAGTAATAGTGGAACTAATCAGACTTCTGACCTTTCCCGCACCGCTGGTGAATGGTGGTACAAAGATGGCGAATGGTACGAAACAAATCCGGACGATAGTGAAAATCCTGTTTTACTTTCGTTTACAAGTTCTGCATCGGGAACAGTTTCTGGCAATGTGGATTTTACGATTTCTGCAAGTGATAATAAATCTCTTTCTTATGCTGCAATTTATTTAAACTCAAATCTTCTTACAAAAGTTAGTTTAAGCGGAACAAATCAAAGCGCGACTTACAGTTGGAACACTTCGACTTCAAAAAATGCAACTTATGTAGTTTCTTGTACAGTTTTTGATGCTGCAGGAAATTCAAGTTCTTCTTCAAGTCTAACTTTGACTACAAAAAATGAAAACTTACCGCCAGTTGCAGTAATTTCAGGCCCAACAGTAGCCCGAATCGAAACTGTAAAAGAATTTTCAGCTTCATCTTCTTATGACCAAAACGGAGGAACAATTTCTTCTTACAATTGGAGCGTAACGGGGGCAACAATCACAGCCGGAAACGGAACTGAAAAAATCAGCGTGACAATGCCTTCAAATGAAACGACTGTAACGGTTAGCCTTTCTGTAACTGATGATGAAGGGGCAACTTCAGAGACTGTAAAAAAATCCGTAAGCGTAAAAGAAAAATCAACTTCAAGTGGTGACTTCCGTGAAGAAACAATTTATTTTTTAATGACAGCAAGATTTTACGACGGAGATTCTACAAATAATCGCTATTGCCGTGCCGATGACAAATCTGGAAATAGAGAAAATAACGATCCGCCGTGGAGAGGGGATTTTAAGGGTCTTATCGAAAAACTTGATTACATTAAGGCACTTGGTTTTAGTGCAATCTGGATTACGCCGCCGGTTTTAAATAGATCTGATTTTGATTTCCACGGTTATCACGCCTGGGATATGACGCAGATTGATCCACGCCTTGAATCAACAGGTGCAACTTATCAGGATTTAATTGATGCAGCCCACGCAAAGGGAATTAAAATTATTCAGGATATTGTTTTAAATCATTCTTCAAGATTCGGATTAAAAAATTTCTTTGTGCCGACTTATTGGGGCGATCGCGACAATGAATATTGGGGAAAAAATTCTTCTATAAATTATTACGATGAATACAATTCTAATTTTGAATATAACGGCCTTGATGTTGAACCAAATTCTGGAAAATCCTGGTACAACGGTGATTTGTGGTCAAAAGAAAAACCAACTCTTTCTTGGAATCCTGATTTGTCTAACTGGGGAAAGCAAAATAATGATCCTTGGACAGATAACAGACCAAATTATTATTTTCAGTGGCCAAATTCTGATCTTTTTGACCCGGATAAATATCACACAACCTGGCTTAAAAACTGGGAAGACGAAACCTGCCAGACTGGAACGATTCACGAAGATTGTATGGATTTGAATACTGAATCCAGCACGACTCAAAAATATTTAATCGATGCTTATACAAAATACATTGAAATGGGCGTTGATGCCTTTAGAATTGATACTGTAAAACATGTCAGCCGTAACACTTTTAACAGAAGATTTATTCCGGCATTTAAAGCAGCTGGTGGGGACAATTTTTATATGTTTGGCGAAGTTTGTACTCGCGTAAATGAAGTTTGGAATCATGGGGTAGCACCTCTTTCAACTCCATTCTACACTTGGAAAGAACGAACAACTTACAGCGAGGACGATACAACTGCTGCCCACGAAGCATATGAATATGAAAAAAATCAGGGAACGAATAATCAGCCGACTTCGGATAATCATGCTTTAAACGGAAACAATTATCACAAACCGGACACTTCAATGGCTTCCGGAATGGCAGTAATCGATTTCCCAATGCACTGGAATTTCAGCGAGGCGAGTGCGGCTTACAATCAACGAGGAAACGACAAATATTATAACGACGCAACATGGAATGTAGTTTATGTTGACAGTCACGACTACGGTCCAAATACAGATAATCGCTACGATGGCGGAACTGATAAATGGGCAGAAAATATGACTTACATGTGGACTTTCCGCGGAATTCCTTGTTTGTATTACGGAAGCGAAATTGAGTTTAAAGCCGGTTGCCCTACAGATAAAGGCTCTTCAGCACCGCTTGAATCTACAGGCCGTGCATATTTTGGCGATCACATCGAAGGAAGCGTTTCAGTTTCTGATTATGGCGAATGGTCAAACGCAACGGGCGAAATGGCAACGACACTTTCAAAACCGCTTTCAAAACATCTTTCGCATTTAAACAAGATTCGTCGTGAAATTTCGGCATTGCAGAAAGGTCAATATTCAAATGACGGCTGTAACGGAAACATGGCATTTAAACGCCGATTTACAGATGATTCAACTGACAGTTTTGTTTTGGTAACAATTTCAGGAGATGCAACATTTACAGGGCTCCCGGGCGGAACTTATACAGATGTTATTACAGGGGACACAAAAACGATTTCTGAAGGCGGAAGTGTTTCTGCAAGTTGCTCTGGAACAGGAAACGCAAGGATTTATGTTCTTTCTACATCAAAAACTTCAGCTCCTGGTAAAATCAGCGGAAACAGTCCGTACTTAAAGTAAAATTTTGTTAAATCAGGGTTTTAACTTAAATTTTAAGATTAAGGGAAATTTTTTACTTTATTCTTATTAAAAAAAATTGTATAATTTAGGTTATGATTTGGTTAATCGGTTGTAAAGGAATGTTGGGAACAGAAATTTCCCGCGAATTAACAGAAAACAAAATTGAGTTTGTTGGCACTGATATTGATGTTGATATTACGGATTTTCAGGCATTAGAAAATTTTGCGTCTAAATTAAAGAATGTTGAATATATTATAAATTGTTCGGCTTACACTGCGGTTGACAAGGCTGAACAGGAAAATCAGATTAATCTTGTTGAACGACTGAATGTTTTGGGCCCTTTAAATATTGCAGAATGTGCAAAAAAAATCGGCGCAAAAATGATTCATATTTCAACGGATTATGTTTTTGACGGCACTGCAAAAACTCCTTATTCTGAACAGACTAAAATTGCTCCTTTGGGTGTTTATGGTCTTACAAAAGCAGAAGGTGAAAAAGCCGTTCAGGATTGCTTAAAAGAATATTACATTTTGCGAACTGCCTGGCTTTATGGTTGGGCCGGTAAAAATTTCGTTTATACAATGATTAAAGCAATGAATTCAAACGATTTTGTAAAAGTTGTAAATGACCAGGTGGGAACTCCAACTTTTGCAGGAACGCTTGCGGGTGTAATTTTAAAAATCATAAAAAATAATATCCCATACGGAATTTATCATTGTACGGATTTGGGGCAGATTTCCTGGTACGATTTTGCTGTTGAAATTAAAAATCAGGCTACAAAATTGGGATTAATCACAAAAGATTGCACTGTAAATCCTTGTACTACTGAAGAATATGTAACTCCTGCAAAACGACCTAAATATTCAGTTTTGGATAAAACAAAAATTCAAAAGGCACTGAACTTTTCACTTTCAGATTGGAAAGAAAACTTAAATCTCTTTTTAACTTCGCCTTTGTTTGATAAAAATAGAATTTAATTTTAAGGATTTTTAATGTTACAAATTGAAAATATTTCTAAATCTTTTGACGGAACGCCGGTTTTAAATAATATTTCACTTCAAATAGAAGATTCTCAAATCGTTTCTATTTTGGGCTCTTCTGGTGGCGGAAAAACAACCCTTTTAAATATTATTTTGGGCCTTCTTTCACCGGATTCTGGAAAAATTATTTTTAACGACGCCGACATTACAACGATGCCAATGGAAAAGCGAGGATTTAACATCGTTTTTCAGGATTATGCACTTTTTCCAAATTTAAATGCGTATAAAAATATTACTTATGGCCTTCGAAATTTCCCGGATCGTTCTTCAAAACAAGAAATTGAAGCGTTAATTGATTTACTCGATTTGCGTGAACATTTGAATAAAAAAATCGATCAGCTTTCGGGGGGGCAAAAACAGCGCGTGGCTCTGGCTCGAACAATGGTAATGAAGCCAAAAATCCTTCTTTTAGACGAACCGCTTTCTGCTTTGGACGGGGTAATCAAGGAATCGATTAAAGAAAAAATCGTTCGAATTGCAAAAGATTTCCATTTAACCACGATTATTGTAACTCACGATCCGGAAGAAGCGTTGACAATCAGCGATAAAGTTTTAATTTTGAACAAAGGCTCAATCGAACAGTACGCCAAACCTGAAGAAATCATAAAAAATCCAAAAAGTCAGTTTGTAAGCGATTTTATTTTAAAACAACTTGAAGTAAAAAAGAATAATATTTATAAACTTTTTAATCTGTAGCGGGAAAGTATGACGAAATCTAAAAATATTTTTACAGAAATTCAAAATAAACAGATGAAAGCGGCTTTTTTAGTTGTTTTGATTTTTGTTTTTATTTTCATTTGTATTCCGGCTTTTGTTTTATTTAAAAATGCTTTTACCACAGATTCAGGCTCTTTTAGTTTTCAAAATGTAGTTGCCGTTTTTAGCAAAGGGAATTTGCAGACGGCGTTTGCGCATAGTGTAATCGTTTCAATTTTGAGTGCGCTGATAACTACTTTTTTGGCATTTATTCTTGCTTATACGGTGAATTTTACAAATCTTCCGCTTTGGGCAAAAAAAGTTTTACGAACGCTTGCAGTTTTTCCAATGCTGATTCCGACAATTACTTACGGATTTGCAATTATTTATTCGTTCGGAAAAACGGGCCTTTTAACGCGGCTTTTGGGCCATCAGTTCTTTGATTTTTACGGATTTAAAGGGCTCATTTTCGGCTATGTTCTGTATACCTTTCCGATTTCGTTTACGCTTCTTTCAAATACGATGGGGTACATTGATCGGCGGTTTATCGTTGTTACTCGGCTGATGGGGGATTCTAAATTTCGTAGTTTTATGACAGCGGTTTTCCAGCCACTTTTAGGAACAATTGCCGTTTCTGTTGTGCAAAGTTTTTTCCTTTCGTTTACTGATTTCGGAATTCCGGCTTCGATTGGCGGACGCTATACCGTTGTTGCGAGTCTTTTGTACAATACAATGCTTGGAAGTTTACCGGATTTCCATCAGGGCTCTGTGATTGCGCTTTGTATGCTTATGCCTTCGATTGTGAGTATTCTTCTTTTAAATTATTTGCAGAAATTCAATGTTCGTTATAATAAAATCGCGCTTTCTGATAATCAAAAAGATATTTTACGCGATATTGTATTTACAATTCTTTCTATTATAATTCTTGTGCTGATTCTTTCTTCGTTCGTTGTAATTTTTATTGCGCCTTTTGTTGAAGAATGGCCTTACAACACATCGTTTACTTTGTCGCATTTTTATTCGGTTTTTACGGAAAAGGGGCTTTTACGCGTTCTAAAAAATTCGCTTGTGATGAGTCTTTTTACGGCACTTTTCGGAACGATTTTAGTTTATATTGCGGCGTTAGTTTCTTCGCGGAACAAAGGATTAATTCGCGGTACAAAAATTATCGAAGCCGTTTCGCAGATTTCAAATACAATTCCGGGAATGGTTTTGGGAATCAGTTTCTTGCTCGCATTTAGAAAAACTTCAATGCACAATACGCTGTTTTTGCTTGTTTGCTGTAATATCGTTCACTTTTTTGCAACTCCATACTTAATGATGAAATCTTCGCTTGACAAAATGAATAATTCCTGGGAAACAACTGCAAAAATCCTGGGCGATTCATGGTTTAAAACTGTTTTGCGAATCATCAGCCCGAACATTTTGCGCACACATTTAGAAGTTTTCTGCTATCTTTTCATAAATGGAATGGTAACTGTAAGTGCGGTTGTGTTCCTTGCGGGTGCAAAAACGATGGTAATCACCACAAAAATCCAGGAATTGCAACATTTTGCAAAATTTAACGAAATCTTCATACTTTCTTTACTAATTCTTCTTGTAAATTTGGTATTAAAAGGTATAAAAGGTTCTTTTAACAAGAAATAAAAAATTTAAGACTAGGGGATTTTTTTTATGAAAAAATTAAAAATCGTTTTGGCATCGTTAATGGCGGTGGCTATTCTTTCTGGATGTTCTAAAAAATCTGGCGAAAAACAGGTGATTATTTATTCTAATGCTGATGATGAAGCAGTTGTTTCTGTAAAAAAAGCGTTGGATTCAAATGGCTATGCCGGAAAATATATTTTTCAATCTTTTGGGACAAGCGAACTTGGCGGAAAACTTTTTGCAGAAGGGCAGGATATTGAAGCTGATTTAATCACAATGAGTTCTTTTTATATTGAAAGTGCCCAGAAAATGCACAATATGTTTTCACCTTTAACTTTTGAAACGAATCAGATTACAAAAACTCCGGATTTTTACACACCGCTTTTGGCAATTCAGGGCGCCGTAATTGTAAATACAAAACTTTTGAAAGACAATAATTTAGACTTACCAAAAAGCATTAAGGATATTGGAAACGCTGAATATAAAAATTTTGTTAGCGTTGTAGATCCAATGGGAAGTTCAACTGCATGGCTTATGGTTCAGGCTTTAATTTCTGAATATGGCGAAGAAGGCACAAAAGAAGCTTTAAAAGCGATTTATGAAAATGCCGGTCCTCATCTTGAACTTTCAGGTTCTGGCCCGATTAAAAAGATTCGTTCTGGAGAAGTTGCAATTGGTTTCGGATTGCGTCATCAGGCTGTTCGCGATAAAAAATCAGGACTTCCAGTTGATTTTGTAGACCCAACAGAAGGAAATTTTTCTTTAACAGAATCAGTTGCCGTAATCAACAAGAAAAATCCAAATCCGCTTGCAATGCAGATGGCAGAATGTATCATTAAAAATGCCCGCGCAGATATTATAAAAGATTACCCGGTTGCATTGTACGAAGGCGAATCAGTTGACAAAGAAAATCAGGCTACAAACAGCAAAGTTTTTGGCGAAACTTTAACAACTGAATTGTTGCGTTCTCACCAGGAATTGAGCGAAAGCTGTAAATAAGTTTTAGATAAATTTAATTTAGATTTTCATTTTTGAAAGGCGTGTAGGTTTGGAACTTGCACGTTCTTTTTTTATAATAAATGATCATAGATAGCGTTTTAAATTTAGTTAAATTTTATTAAAACTCCCTCATCTTTTAGTAAATATTTTATAAAAATCCTACATATTTAATTTATTTTATGCTATAATTTCCCTATGTATTTAAGACGAAAGATTGATAATTTTTTAAATGAATGGAAAAGTTCACCTGATAAAAAGCCTCTGATTGTAAAAGGTGCCCGTCAGATAGGGAAGACCGCTTCAATCGAGAAATTTGCAGAAAGTTATGAAAACTTCATTGAGATAAATTTTGCCATTGAACAGAAATATAAGAATATCTGCGAAGATGGATATGATGTTCAGAGCATCATTAAAAACATTTCCAGAATTGATCCTTCAAAAAAATTCCTTGAAAATAAAACTCTGATTCTTTTTGATGAAATCCAGGATTATCCTGAAATTGCTACTTCGCTCAAAGCGTTCTGTATTGATAAGCGCTTTGATGTTATCTGTTCAGGTTCAATGCTTGGAATCAATTACAAGAAAATCCAGAGCAATAGCGTAGGGTATAAATCTGAATTTGAGATGCAGTCCATGGATTTTGAAGAATTCCTCTGGGCAAAAGGGTACGAGAATGACAGTATAGATGATCTTCTTTCTCATATGATTTCTGGTGTTGCCTTCAATCATACTACGATTTCAATTTTCAGTTCACTTTATCTGGATTACTGTATTCTTGGTGGAATGCCGGCTATTGTAAGTTCTTATATTGAGAAGGGAACATTCGAAGGAACTCTTGATTTACAGCAGGAACTTCTGGGGGATTATAAAGAAGATATAAAAAAATATGTTGAAGGAATCGACAAGACTCGAGTACTGAATGTTTTTAATCATATTCCGGTTCAGCTTGCTAAAGAAAATAAGAAGTTTCAGATTTCGAAAGTTGCTACCGGTGCAAAATTCAAGGATTATTGGGGGTGTATTGAATGGCTCAATGATGCTGGCATGATTAATATTTGTTACTGTCTTCATACTGCAGATTTGCCTTTACAGGGAAATTACGATGAAAATAAATACAAGATTTATTTTAAAGATACAGGATTTCTGATTGCAAATCTTGATGAAGAATCCCAAGAGGACCTTCGTGCAAACAAGAATATGAACGTGTACAAAGGTGCTTTGTACGAAAACATTGCAGCCGAAAGTTTAAGCAAGCAGGGCTACAATCTCTACTATTATAAAAAGGAAGATTCTACTCTTGAACAGGACTTCTTTGTCCGCACTAAGAAATCTCTGGTGCCGGTAGAAATTAAATCAACAAATGGAACTGCAAAATCCTTGCGGACATTAATTACAAGTGATAAATATCCTGATATTACAACTGGCATTAAGTTCATAAATGGGAACATTGGTTTTGAAAACAATATTCATACATTTCCATATTTTTGTGAATTCCTGCTGAAGCGATATCTTGCTGAAGTTGATTTTTGATAAAAAATCTTTATCAAATTGAAATTCATCGATTTTCAGTCCTTGATTTTTTTAAAAATTTTGATATTCTTTACATTGGTGATAGGAACGGTTTTAATATCTACTATCGGACACGCCAAGGAGTTGTCAAAAGAAAAGGGGTTGTTTAGAAATAGGCAATCTCTTTTTTCTTTTAACTATATTGGTATACAGAATATACATTATAGAAAGTAAAATCTTATCTTAAAATCCTCACTTTCTCGTGATTTAATTAATAAACTTAAATCAATACTTAAAAACAATTTCATCAAAGGATTTTTTTGGTGGTTTTTTAATTTCTGATTCTTTTCGTTCGCCTACAGAAATTACTGACATAATCTGGATGTTTTCAGGAATATTTAAAATTTTTCGGATTTTTTCAGAATCTCGAAGGCCCATAATCAGTGTGTCTAGATTTTGTTCTTTTGCTTTTAAAATTAAAAGTGAATCGCTTAGGCCCAAATCGTAAGCACCCCAAAGATTTCCGCATTCGTTATCCGCAATTTTTAATGTGAAGCCCGAAATATCTTTTTCAAATCCGCTGACAATCAGTGCAACGGCATTTTCGCATTTTCCATGGTTGATAAAATGCAAAGTTTTTTCTACTTCTGCCATTTTTTCTTTGGAAAATACTGCAAAATATCTGTGAGTTTGGCTATTTTTCCAACTTGGGGCATTTTCTTTTACAAAATCCAAAATTGAAAGAATTTTTTCATGCGAACAAGAAGACTCTTTGTATTTCCGTACGCTGCGTCGTTGTTCTACAACTTCATTAAAATCCATTTTTTCCTCTAATTTTCTAAAAATAAATTTACGATTTTCTGTTCATTTACATCAACAAGGCCTTTGCTGGTGATTTTTAAGTTCGGGATTACGGCTAGGCTTACAAATGCCATATTCATAAACGGTTCAATTTCGTTATTGCTTGAGTTTTTGGAAACTTCTTTTCGGATTTTTTGATTCAACTCTGCAATCTGTTCGGCTTTTAAATCTGTCATAAGGCCTGCAATCGGTAAAGGCATACTTGTTACGACTTTCTGGTCAGAAACAAAAATGTTTCCGCCGCCTGATTCCTTCATTTTGTTTGCGGCAAATGCAATGTCTTTGTCGTTCGTGCCGATTATTATTAAGTTGTGACTGTCGTGGCTTACGGTCGATGCGATTGCTCCTTTTTTTAAGCCGATTCCGTTTATAAATCCTTTTGCGATGTGGCCGGTTTTGTTGTGGCGTTCGACTACGCAGATTTTTAAAATGTCGCGTTCAACGCTGATTCCGTTGTTTACTGAAAAATCTAACTTTTCATGGATTTCATTTGTAATCAGCTCGCCTTTTACAACTTGAATTACCCTGCATTCGCCTTGCTGTTCGGGGATAAAAAAATCTTTTTCACAAAGAGTTTTTAAGTGAACCGTATTGTAAACTTTTTTAAGAAGATTTTTATTAACCTTTGGACTTTCAAAATCGAGCATAATTTTATCGGAAACTACCTTTTTTCCGTTCGAGTAAACATCTTTTATGTCGATTGAATTTAAATCGTTTAAAATTAGAAAATCGGCTTTGTACCCTGGTGCAATTGCCCCAACCCATTTTAAGCCAAAACATTCTGCTGCTTGAATCGTTCCCATTTTGATTGCGGTAATCGGGCTTTTTCCGTTTTGAATGGCTTTGCGGATAATATTATCGATTTGCCCGTCTTTTATTAAATCTGCTGGGTGGCGGTCGTCGGTTACCAAAAGACAACGGTTGGCGTATGGTTTTTCAAAAAGCGGAAGAAGTGCGTTTAAGTTTTTTGCTGCCGTTCCTTCGCGAATCATAACCCATTGGCCTTTTTTAATTCTTTCCATCGCTTCGGTGGCACTTGAACATTCGTGGTCACTGTTGATTCCAGAGGAAATGTATTTATCAAGGTTTTTCCCTGAAAGAAGCGGCGCGTGCCCGTCTACGATTTTATTTTGATTTATTGCTTCGTCGATTTTTTGCAAAGTGTCTTTATCGTCTATAAGGACGCCAGGAAAGTTCATCATTTCAGCAAGACCTAAAACTCTTTTATTCTTATAAAAACTGCGTAAATCTTTTGCTTTTAAAACGGCTCCGCTTTCGTCAAACTTTGTGGCAGGCACGCAGGACGGAAGCATTATGTAAACATTCAGCGGAAGATTTTTAGAACTTTGAATCATAAAATTGATGCCGTTTTTTCCGCATACATTTGCAATTTCGTGAGGGTCGGCAATTACGCTTGTAGTTCCGTGCGGTAAAGTAACGCGGGCAAGTTCCGCTGGTAAAAGCATTGTGCTTTCTATGTGCATATGTCCGTCAATAAAGCCCGGAACAATGAATTTTCCGCTTAAATCTACGGTTTGGTCAGCCTCGGATTCGGTATATTGGCCAACGCCGATTATTTTTTCGCCTTTTACAAGAATGTTTGTTTTTTCAAATTCTTCTGTAAAGACATTCAAAACGTTTGCATTTTTAAAAAGAGTTTTCTGTGTGTTTTCAATTTTCTTTGCCATATTTAAAATTATAAACCTTGAAAACGGATTTTTAAATTAAATTTCGCATAAAAATTCGATTTTTGATTTTAAAAATTTAAATTTTTGGTGACTCCAGGCCCTTTTAATTCGCTTGTGCCGTTTAAAGTTTTATTTGCCTCGATTTTTAAATCAAATTCATTTATTACGGCGTCAATATGAGTAATGATTCCGAGCATTTTTCCGCTTGCCTGCAAAGATTTTAGCGCAATAATCGCTTCGGTCAAAGGCTCTCCGCTGAGCGTTCCAAATCCTTCGTCCAAGAAAAGTGAATCGACTCTCACATTTCGACTTGCAAGTTCCGTGATTCCCAATGCCAGCGAAAGACTGATTATAAATTTTTCACCCCCGCTCATATTGTCAACCGGCCGATCGTCTTTTGAATCCGGATAATTGATGTCGTGAATTTTAAAATCCACCGAATTTTCAACCTGAACCAAAGAATATTTTCCGGTAATCGATTCTACATATTTGTTTGCGATGGTCAAAAGTTGCTTGAACGCCAGGGATTCAACAAAAACTTCAAAATCTTCACCCCCAGATTTTCCAATAAAGCCCTTCATTTCTTGCCAAAGATTTGATTTTTCTTTCAGTTTTTCAAATTTTTTCTGTAAAAGTTCGTATTTTTTATTTTGTTCGCAATTTGAACTGATTTTTTCATTTATTTCACCGATTAAAATTGAATTTTGCGATTTTTCAGTTTCATTTTTTTGTTTTTCAGCAATCAGTTCTTCTTTTGATTTTTCAGTTGTTTTCTGATTTTTAATTTTTTCCAGATTTTCCAAAGCAACTTTTACCGCCGAAGAAGTTTCGCCTTCTCTTTGCGTTAAATTTTTTGAAATTTTTTGCAATTCTTCTATTTTTGAATCGTCTAACAAACTCGAAATAAATTCTTCTTTTGACGAAAATCCATTTTTTTCAAGATTTTGTAAAAATAAATCGTTTTTTTGTTTTTGCGCCGTTTTAAATTTTTGAATATCGTTTTGATTTTGCAAAATTGAAGTTTCAAGCTTTTCTTTTTTGGATTTTAATTCATTTTTACTTTGTTCAATTTTTTTTGTGCCGTTTTTAAGGTTTTCAATATTCTGATTTGCCTGTACTTCTTCAGTGTCTGGATTTTTTGTTCCAAACAGAGATTTTCGTTTTTCATTCAAACTAGAGAATTCTTTTTCAGCTTTTTGGTAGACAGAATTCTGAATTTTCGCCTGATTTTTTAATTCTTCTATATTAATGGCAGCTTTTTTTATTGAAATTTC
>CAVHIX010000020.1:0-15510 GCA_963636135.1 Anaerovoracaceae bacterium | reverse complement strand
GATATTTACAGTATTTTCGTCTTTTTTCGGATTCTGTTCTTTTTGATTATTTTCTTTTTTATTTTTATTCTTTTCTAGCGTTTTTTCAAAACTTTCAATTTGATTTTCAAGTTTGTTTTCGTTTTGTTTTTTGGCATTTTCAAGATTTTTTAGCAAATTTGGAGAAATCTTGTTTAAAAGATTTTTTGTCAAAGGAGAAACGCTCATCGCATAAATACGCGAAGTTCTGACAATCTCACCAGCAACAAAATAAAGCGGATCCTGCTTGAACATTACAGAGCCCGGATGAATGCAAACATGGTCGGTCGTAAGGCTTTTATATTTTTCTTTTCCGGTTCGGACGCACACAAACTGAATCATTCCGCTTGCAATACAACAAAGGTAATCTTCTTTGCTGCCGCCACTCAAAAGAGGGATATTCATTTTTGAAACGATTTCCTGAAGTTGGTCGTTGATATTGTCAATTTCGGCCATAACCCGTTCGTCTAAATAATATTTTTTACAGAATTTTTCTTTATTTTCTGAATTTTTGTAGGAATTAAAAATATTCAAATACGAAACAAAATCGCCCTGCATATCGCGGAATGAATGGTGGGCCTTTCGCGCTTCCATTTCTTCGCCCTGAGGAAGTAAAAACGGCGAATTCGTGCTTAAAAAAGAAGATGCAATAATCGCTTCTTGAATTACATTCGGATATTTTATAATTGCTTCAACAATAATTCTGCTGATTCGAGGCTCAAGCGGGAACAAAACCATTAATTTTCCGATGTAGCTTAAATTATTGTCTTTGTCGAGGGCCCCAAGCATATTTAAAGTTTCAACCGCGCCAATAATTCCTTCTAATCCTGGTGGGGCGATAAAATCGAAGTTTTTAAAATCGGTGATTCCTAATTCTGCCATTCTCAAAACGACTTCGCTTAAATCCGTTCTAAAAATTTCTTCCGTAGTGTAGAGTGGGCGAGTGTCGAAATCTTTTTTTGAATACAGACGGTAACATATTCCGGCGTGTGTTCTTCCGGCTCGGCCTTTTCGCTGATTGCAACTAGCTTTTGAAACTGCAGTTTCGTTTAAACTTGAAGTAAAAGTTCGCGGATTGTAAAAATTTAATTTTGAAAGCCCGGAATCGATTACGCTTGTGATGTCGCTGATTGTAACTGAAGTTTCGGCAATATTTGTTGAAATTACAACTTTCTTTTTTCCGAATGGGGTATCTTCAAAAACTTTTTCCTGTTCTTCTTTTGCAAGCCGACCATACAATGGAAGCGTATGAATTTTTCGTGCAAATCGGGAATGGTCCAAACGGAATAAACAATCTTTGATAATTTTTTCACCTGGCAAAAAGATTAAAATTCCGCCATCGTCATTTTCGTGAACAATTTTTTCGACAGTATTTGTAATTTTTTCTAAAAGACATTCAGAGCCGGCTTCAGTTAGCGTTGTACTTGAAATTTTTGGCGGATCGTAAATTACTTGTACCGGAAAAGTTACAGTTTCAATGTTTACGATTGGGCAATCATTAAAATAACTGCTGAAGGCCTCGGCGTTCATTGTGGCGCTTGAAACAATCACCCTGAAATCAGATCTTTCTTTTAAAACTCTTTTTAAAAGGCCCAACACAAAATCAATGTTTAAACTTCGTTCGTGGGCTTCATCGACCATAATTACGGAATATTTTGTTAGGTACGGATCTAATTTCATTTCCTGAAGTAAAATTCCGTCTGTCATAATTTTGATTTTTGTTGTTGCGTCCGTTTTGTCTTCAAATCGCATTTTGTATCCGACTAATCCCGGATATTTTGTGCCTAATTGTTTTGAAATGAATTCGCTTACGCTTAAGGCCGCAATTCTTCTTGGCTGTGTGACTGCAATTATTCCGGAAGAAGAGTAGCCGGCTTCGTGTAAAATTACAGGAATTTGCGTTGTTTTTCCGGAACCAGTTGGACTTTGCACTACGATTACCTGATTTTTTTCTAAAGCGTCTAAAATTATTTGTTTTTGTGCATAAACCGGAAGATCTTTATAATTTATTGCCATATAATATTTTCCTTTGTTTTTTCTGAAATTTCTTTTCGTTTTTGAATGTAAGAGGCCCACTCAAATCTTTTATTTTCTTCAAGATAATTTATAAAATCATCGTCAAGCATTTTGATAATAAAATTCCAAGCGGTATTTATATATGTTGTAATAAAATACGGTTTTGTTTGGGAAATAAAAATTTCTCTTGTTAAAGGATTTTTTGAAAATTCAGCGAAAAACATTAATCCGTCCCCTGTGTAGTCGCGCGGATTTTTAGGATTTTTTAAATCTGGATTCCACCGTTGCCCGCTGATTGTGTTCCCGTTTCCGTATAAAATAATTTTTTTTATTTTTTGAGTTTGAGAATCAATAATTAATTCTCGTTCACGAATTACATGCGGATGATTTGCCCAAATTACATCTGCACCAGTTTTTAAAAGTTCGTGGTAATATTTTTTTCGACTTTCGCTCACTTTTTGAATGTATTCAGGCTCATCTGTGTGAATCGAAAGAATGATTAAATCCGGATTTTCGGTTTCTTTAAGATTTTTTACAAATTGAATAAATTTTTTTCTTCCAGATTCAGAATATTTTACAAAATTTATGTATTCTTTTCCGTCCGGGCGATTTAAAATTTCTGTCACAGCGCAAAAAATTATTTTCCAACCATCGTGATTTATTATCTCGTAGCTGATTGGCGAATTTTCTTTTTCATTTATTCCTGAAAAATATATATTATTCTGATTTTCTTTAATTTTTTTTGCCCACAAAAATGTATTTTTGATTCCAGAAACGCCCTGATCATTTGTGTGATTGTTCGCAAGTGAAAAAACATTTATTCCAGCGTCTAAAAAGGCTTTTGCGTAATCATTTTTTATATTAAAGTTCGGAAAAGAAGAAAAATCTTTTGTATCGTCAACTGGAGTTTCAATATTTGCAAATGAAATATCGCATTTTTGTATAATCGGCTTTACATCTGTCCAAATTTTGTCATAATCGTTCATTGAAAAATTTGGTTTATGTGCCATTATGTCGCCTAAAAATAAAAAAGAAATTTTTTCATCTTCGGCAGGTTCGATTTTTTCAATATTTTTTACGGGAGGAGATTTACAACTAAAAAATAAGGCACATACAAAAAAAAGAAAAGAAAAATTTTTCATCCTAAAAGTTAGGACTGCCAAAAGACAGCCCCATTTTTATTATTCTCCTGATTGTACAAGTGTAATCGCAGAAGTTACAACGATATCTTCCACTGAACAACCTCGGCTTAAATCGCTTATTGGTTTTGCAAATCCTTGAAGAATTGGACCGTAAGCGTCAGCACCTGCAAGGCGTTGAACAAGTTTGTATCCAATGTTTCCGGCATTTAAATTCGGGAAAACTAAAGTATTAACTTTTCCGCGGATTGGGCTTCCTGGAGCTTTTTTGTCAGTTACATCTGGAATCAAAGCTGCATCCAACTGAAGTTCACCATCAAGCAACAAAGAAGGATTTTTTTCGTGTGCTAATTTTGTAGCTTCCTGAACTTTTAAAACTGACGGGTCTTTTCCACCAGAACCTTTTGAACTGAAAGAAAGCATAGCAACAACCGGTTCTACTCCGAGTAGTGCCTTGCAAGTTTTTCCTGCTGCAACTGCGATGTCAGAAAGTTGTTCTGCATCTGGATCTGGAACTACGGCGCAGTCTGCAAATAAAATTAAACCTTCGTGTCCCCATTTTGGATTGTGTGTATCAACTACAAAACAAGAAGAAGCGGTTTTTGTTCCTGGAGCTGTTTTTACAATTGTAAGTCCGGCTCTAAGCATATCAGCAGTTGAAGATAATGCCCCTGAAACCATAGAATCGGCTTTTCCCATGTGAACCATCATTGCACCGAATTTCATTGGATCGAACATTTCCTGGTGAGCTTTTTCGTTGCTCATCAACGGATTTCCGTTTGCATCAACCTTTTTCTTTCGAAGATTAAAATATTCATCACCAAATTCAGCATTCCATTCAGAAGTTTTTGGATCAATAATTTTAATTCCTGTTAAATCAACATTTTTAGCTGAAGCAACTTTTTTTACATCTGCTTCGTTTCCGAGTAAAGTTACTTCTTTTGCGATACCTTCTGCTTTGATTTTTGCGGCTGCTTGTACAGTTCTTTCTTCTGTTCCTTCCGGAAGAACTAAAGATTTTCCAAGTTTTTTAGCCTTGTTTTTCATCTCTGCAACAAAATCCATGTTTTCTCCCTAAAAAGTCAAGAGTGAAATTTGAGTTTCAGGGTTGGCTTTTTATTTAACTTTCCTATTATTTATTTAAAAACAGAAAGCAATCAAATTTGACTGTTTAGAGTTTTAAGATGCGATTTGTTTAACTTTTAGATATTTGCTTAAATCGATTTTGCCTTTTTCTTCAACAATTTCTTTTGTAATTTCAAGTTCTTTTTCGCCTTCAACACTTGGAATTTCAAACATAATATCTGTGAGCATTTTTTCTACAATTGATCTTAATCCACGAGCTCCAGTTTTCTGCTGAATTGCTTCGTCTGCGATTGCTTCAATTGCTTCCGGTGTGAATGTAAGTTTTGTGTTATCGATTGCAAAAGATGCCTGATACTGTTTTGTAATTGCGTTTTTAGGTTCAGTTAAAATTGAAACCAAATCAGCTTTTGTAAGTTCTTTTAAAGCAACATTGATTGGCATACGACCGATTAATTCAGGAATTAACCCGAATTTTACTAAATCGTCAGAAGTACACTGATTTAAAAGATCCATTTTTTCTGATTCACTGATTTTTCCAACTGTTGAACCAAATCCCATTGAATGTTCACGAGTGCGCTGTTCAATAATTTTTTCAAGGCCAACAAATGCTCCACCCAAAATGAACAAAATATTTGTTGTATCGATTTGAATTAATTCCTGATTTGGATGTTTTCTTCCGCCCTGAGGAGGTACTCCTGCCTGAGTGCCTTCAATGATTTTTAAAAGTGCCTGCTGAACGCCTTCCCCAGAAACATCGCGTGTAATAGAAGTATTTTCACCTTTTCGCCCGATTTTATCGATTTCGTCAATGAAAATAATTCCGTGTTCTGCTCTTGCAACATCTCCGTCTGCAGCATTAATCAATTTTAGTAAAACATTTTCTACATCGTCGCCAACATAGCCGGCTTCTGTAAGGGTAGTGGCATCTGCGATTGCAAATGGAACTTTGAGTTTTTGTGCCAAAGTTTTTGCAAGAAGAGTTTTTCCAGAACCAGTTGGCCCAATAAGAAGAATATTTGATTTTTCAATTTTAATATCAGAATTTAATTCCGGAGTTGATTGAGAAGTCATTCTTTTGTAGTGATTGTAAACCGCAACAGAAAGAACTTTTTTAGCCTGATCCTGACCGATTACATATTGGTCAAGATATTCTTTAAATTCTTTTGGTGTCGGAACGCTTGAAATATCGATATTTAATCCGTCGCTGTCATTTTCAAAATAATTCTGGCAAACTTTCACACAATTTGTACAAATGCAAGTTGAATTATCTGGCGAAGAAATGATTTTTCTGTTTGGTTCTTCAGGTTTTCCACAAAATGAACAGATTTTTATACTATTTCTAGAAAATTTCATTATTTTTTACATCCTTTCATAACTTTGTCAACGATTCCGTATTCGCAAGCTTCATCTGCTGTCATAAAGAAATCGCGTTCCATATCTTTTGCAATCTGTTCTTCTGATTTTCCAGTGCATTCTGCAAAATGTTTGATTGAAAGTTTTTTAATACGAAGCAATTCTTTTGTGTGAATAGAAAAATCTGATTCCTGACCGCTTGCTCCACCAGAAGGCTGATGAATCATAACTCTAGAAGAAGGAAGGGCAATTCGCTTTCCTTTTGTGCCTCCCGCAAGCAAAAAAGCACCCATACTTGCAGCCTGTCCTAAACAAATCGTCTGAATTGGACATTTTACATATTGCATTGTATCATAAATTGCGAGCCCTGCTGTAACTGAACCGCCTGGAGAATTGATATAAATACTAATATCTTTTTCCGGATTTTCAGATTCAAGGTAAAGAATTTGAGCTACAACTAAATCGGCAGTTTGATCGTTTATTTCGCCATCAACAAAGATTATTCTATCTTTTAAAAGTCTTGAAAAAATATCGTAAGAGCGTTCTGAATTTCCGCTTCTTTCAAGAACATAAGGAACAAGAGTATTCATTTTTTCGTTCATAGTAAATCCTTCAATTATTTTATCACATTACTTATAATATAGCAAAAAATACTTTAAAATGTCAAAAAAAAGGCTGTCTTTTTTAGCGTTTCGTATAAAAATTCTACGAGACAGAAAGACAGCCATTTAAAAATGAGATTATCTCATCTGGAAAAGTTGTTCAAAACTTACTTTGTCACCTTTAGAAACTTTTACAGTTTTGTAGATTTCGTCGTAAAGTTTGTTTTCTTTTGTATCGTCAACTAAATATTCTTTTGAACGAGGATCTGAATAGTGTTTTTTAACTTCTTCAACAGTTATTCCGCCTTCTTCAGCGATTTTTGCGTATTCAGCTTCAACTTCTTCTGGAGTTACAGAAATATTTTTTTCACGGATAAGAGAATCTACAATAATTCTGCTCTTAAGCATTTTTTCACTGTCGCCAGTCCATTGTTCAAGCATAGCTTCTTTTGTCTGACCAGAAGCAGTTACCATTTTTTCTAACTGTTCTGCAGTTGTTTGGAATTGTTGAGCCATCATCTGCCAGCGTCCATCCAATTCTGCTTTAAGCATAGAAGCAGGAATTTCAAAAGGATTTTTTTCAACTAACTGAGTTAAAAGTGAATTATTTTTTAATTCTTTGATTTTTCTTGATTTTGCAGTTTCAAGGCTTCGTTTAATGTCGTTTTTCAAATCGTCAAGAGTCTTGAATTTTTCGTTTACATCCTGAGCCAATTCATCGTCCAATGCAGGAAGATTTCTAACTTTTATAGAAGTTACTGTTACGCTGATTTTTTTAGTTTTTCCGGCTAAATCTTTGTCAGAATCTTTTTCATCGTAAGTCTTTGTAATTTCTTTTGTTTCGTTCTTTTTCATTCCGATGATTTCGTCATCGATTTTGTAAATATTTTCACCAGAACCAACTGTGAATACAAATCCTTCGCGTTTTGAACCTTCAATTACAGCATTTGCTTCGTCAAGTTCGCTGTAGTTGATTGTTACGATATCATCTTTTGCAACTGATTCAGAATCTTTTTTGTCCATTACAACGGCATTTCGTTCCTGAATGTCTTTTAATTCGCGTTCAAGATCTTTATCTGTAATTTCAACCTGTGGTTCTTTTACTGTGATTCCAGAAAAATCTTTTACTTCAACTTTAGGGAAAACATCAAAAGTTACAGTATAAGAAAGATCTGAATCAAGATTAAATTCAGGAAGAGATTCCATAACTGGCTGTGCATATGGAAGAGGGCGATTTTCAGTTTCTTTTTCAAAAGCTTCATTTAATGATTTATCGATAATTTCACTTAATGCATCTTGTTTTAAAGCGTCGCCATATTTGCGTTCAAGTACAGAAGCCGGAACATGACCTTTTCTAAATCCAGGAATTTGTGCGTTTTTAACATACTTGTTAATAATTGTTTTATAAGATTCCTGAACATCTTCTTTTGCGACTGTTACTGTTAATTTTACAGCAGATTTTTCTAACTTTGTAAATTCTTTGTTGAGTTTCACAATTAACTCCTAAAATTTTGTATAAATGAAAAAAGCGAAACAGGCATTGCTGAATCGCTTTCTTACTTAGAGCGGAAAACGGGAATCGGACCCGCAACATCCACCTTGGCAAGGTGGCGCTCTACCATTGAGCTATTTCCGCAAATTTTATTAATGCGTCTTATGCCGCTAAGCGGAAAACGGGAATCGGACCCGCAACATCCACCTTGGCAAGGTGGCGCTCTACCATTGAGCTATTTCCGCAAATTTTATTAATGCGTCTTATGCCGCTAAGCGGAAAACGGGAATCGGACCCGCAACATCCACCTTGGCAAGGTGGCGCTCTACCATTGAGCTATTTCCGCAAATTTTATTAATGCGTCTTATGCCGCTAAGCGGAAAACGGGAATCGGACCCGCAACATCCACCTTGGCAAGGTGGCGCTCTACCATTGAGCTATTTCCGCAAATTTTATTAATGCGTCTTATGCCGCTAAGCGGAAAACGGGAATCGGACCCGCAACATCCACCTTGGCAAGGTGGCGCTCTACCATTGAGCTATTTCCGCAAATTTTATTAATGCGTCTTATGCCGCTAAGCGGAAAACGGGAATCGGACCCGCAACATCCACCTTGGCAAGGTGGCGCTCTACCATTGAGCTATTTCCGCAAAACTGATTTGATTAATCAGTATGTTTTGAAACTATATTATATAGTAAAAAAAAAGTCAATAACAAAATATTTCATTTTTGAAAAAAAATTAAAAATAAAGAAGATTTAAGATTTTAATTTTTAGAGATTTAATTTTGTTTGACAGGAAGGAAAACATTATTTGCGAGAGGAGGGACTTGAACCCTCAAGCCGAAGCACTAGATCCTAAGTCTAGCGTGTATGCCAATTTCACCACTCTCGCGAGTTGAAGTTTTTGAGCCATGCAAGGTTCGAACTTGCGACCCACAGATTAAGAGTCTGTTGCTCTACCAGCTGAGCTAATGGCCCATTTTTTTTGCGTCCGACAGGATTCGAACCTGCTACCATCGGATTCGAAGTCCGGTACTCTATCCAGATGAGCTACGGGCGCATACCGAAAAATAGGTAGGGGTGCCTGGTGGGGATTGAACCCACGACAACCAGATCCACAATCTGGCGCTCTACCACTGAACTACAGGCACCATTTTTATTTGATGTTATTTATAATATCAGATTTTTTTATATTTAGTCAAGATTTAAAATTTATTTTTATAATTTTTTTCTTCTAAAGAAGGAATTTAAAAATCCGACAATATAAAGGAAAAAGAAGATTTTTTTGTCATAGAGGTTTTTATGAATTTGAATCAAACAGAATTAATTTCAGTTTTATCAAAAGAAAATTCAATTTTAGATGAAGTGATTTTAAATCAGCAGTCGTTTAGAAAAGCTGTTAATTCTAAAAATTGGCAGAATTTAATGTCTGTTAGTGCAAAAATTAATTCGCTGATGGATAATTTTAATCTTCTTGATGAAAAACGCGATTTTTTAATGCAGAATAATGCAGATTCAGCTTTAAATGAAAAAATTAATCAGATTCTGACTGTTTTGCGTGGAAAACTTGTAAAATGCCGGACAGAAAATAAAGCGTTGCAAGATTACATTTTGATTACGAAAAATTTTGTTCAGAAAGTTATAGATTCGTCTTTGCCTCAGAGTACATGCAAAGTTTATACAAAATCTGGGATTGTTCAGAAGCAGCCTAAAAGTGTTGTAGTAAACGCTTTGTTTTAATAGGAGCGTGTAATAAAAACTTTGTCTAGAATAGTGTCAAAGTTTTTATTCACAAGTTTGCGTCGCAAACTTAATTATTTACTGCACATTCTCATTGCATTGTGAATGTGCTTAAAAAGTCAAATCGGAAATTGATATTTCCTCATTGACTTTTTATAGGAGCAGTTATGCCATCAACTTTTAGTGGAATTGAATTAGGAAAAAGAAGTATTATGGCGCATACAGATGCCATTACCACTGCTGGTCATAATATTTCAAATGCAAATACAGAAGGTTATTCTCGTCAGCGAGTTCAGTTAAAAGAATTTGATCCGCTTTATCGTCCTGATTTAGAGCGTCCGGAAAGAGCTGGAATGTTGGGGCAAGGCATTGATACTCAATCTGTAGAACGCGTTCGTGATGAAATGCTTGATTCTAGAATTGTTGAAAGTGCAAATAAAGAATCTTATTGGGATACTAGAAGTAAATATTATACAATGCTTGAACAAATTTATAATGAACCGGAAGATGTCAGTGTTCGTTCGAATATGGATAAATATTGGGAAAGCTGGCAAGAACTTTCTGTTCATCCGGAAAATCAGGCTTCAAGACAGGCAGTTGTAACTCGTGCTGAAAATTTAACTGATTCAATTCGTTCTAAATGGGAAAATTTGATGGGCGTTGGAAAATTAATCAATGCCGATATTGAAGCGACTGTAAAACAGGTAAACGATTATGCAAAACAAATCGCTTCTGTAAATATGGAAATTGTTCGTTCAAAAGCAAATGGCGACAATCCTAATGATTTAATGGATCGAAGAGATTTATTGGTTGATAAACTTTCGTCTTTGATAAATATTTCAACAGATCAGCGGGATACAGATGAGTTTATGGTTCATCTTGGAGGACAGATTTTAGTTCAGGGTGGAGTAAGCCGCGGATTTGAACTTGAAACTGTTGTTGACAATAACGGATATGAAAAATTAGTTTGGGCGGATACAGGTTTTGACGCTCAGATTTCAGGCGGTTCGTTGGGTGCTTTAATTGAACTTCGTGATGTTGATGTTCGAAATGAAATTCAGTCTTTGAATACAATGACGCTTAATTTTGCTGATTTGGTAAACGATGTTCATAAAAATGCTTATGGCGCAAATAATGTAACCGGATTAAACTTTTTTACTCAGCAGAATTTTGTTGAAAATATAAACGGAAATTTTGACCGAAATGGAGACGGTGAATTTGATCACAGTTATATTTTCAGATTTACAGGAAATACAAAACTTGATGCCCACGAACAGATTGGTTTAGAAGGCGTTATGACTTTTAATGGGCCTTCTGGAAATGTTGAAGTTTCTTATCATCCTACTGACACTGTAGAAACTGTAATTAATAGAATAAATGATGCAAATGCTGAAGTTAAGGCCTATTTGGATAGAAATAATAATCTTGTTTTGAAAGCTTCGACTTCGCAGAATGTTGAAAATCCGGATTTTGTAATTCGTCATGTAGAAGATTCAGGATTCTTTTTGACAGGATATTCAGGAATTTTACGTGGAAGTGGTGCTGAAAATGCTTATGATTTTGCCCAGTCTGATTCTGTAAATGCTTTGGGTGGCGCAAAATATTCTGTTTCGCCAGTTTTAAATCCTGCAGGTTATATTGAAGTAAATCCGCTGATTAAAAATGATGTTTTGAGCGTTGCTTCAGCGTTTTTAGATTCTGCCGGAAATGTGAACGCTGGGGACTCTCGTGCTGCAAAAGAAATCGCTGCAATCAGAAATTCTCAGGTTATGATTGGAAAAAATCGAACATTTGACGATTATTTTGCCGATTCTGTAACAAATGTGGCGTTAAAAGGTGAACAAGCCGAAAATAATTATAACAGTCACAATGCGATTATGAATGATTTGAGGTCTTTGCGTGATTCAATTAGTGGTGTAAATATTGATGAAGAACTTGCGGATATTATAAAATTTCAGCATGGATATAATGCAGCGGCAAAATTTGTAACAGTTTGGGACAGCCTTTTAGACACTGTTATAAATCGACTTAAAGTTTAATTTTAGCGAGGTAAAAAAATGAGAAGAATCAGTTCTGCAATGAATAATATTGATACTCAGTCAAATTTAAGACTTCAGGAAAGCCGATTAAATAAAGCAAATAATCAGATTTCGAGCCAGAGAAAAATTCAAAATCTCCGTGATGATCCGATTGCTGCGGGCCATTTAGTTCGTTATCAATCTTATCTTGCGCGCGTAAATACTTTTGAAAAAAATGCTGAAGAATTGAGCGATCAGTTCGTTTTGCGAGAAGGTTATATGAATAATTCTTTGGAAGTAATGCAGCGAATCCGAGAACTAGCCGTAACTGGTGCAAATGGCGTTTACAATCAAGAAGATTTAAAAAATATGAGCGTTGAAGTTGACGAACTTTTAAAAGAGTTGATTCAAAATGCAAATGCAATCAGTGCAGATGGAACTGCGTTATTCGGCGGAACAAATTCTAAAGCGACACCGTTTGAAATTGAAATGGGTACTGTCAGCGGAAGTGGCGTTCCTTTGATTCAGAATGTTCGTTATAACGGAAATATTGATTCAAATCAGATTGAAGTTGATGAAAATAAATATATGGATGTGAATAATGCCGGAAACAGAGCGTTTTGGGCTGAACAACAGCATATTTTTGGAACTCGCGATGCTTCAAGTTGGCAGGCAAATCAGGATAGCGTTATAAAAGTTGATGGCGTTGAAGTTTCGATTAATGCCGGGGACAATGTTTATGCGGTTGCTGCAAAAATAAATGAAAGTGGGGCTGCAGTTAGAGCAAGTATTGATCCGGTTACCAAAGGATTAAATTTTGAAACTACAGATGCTCGTCAGCTTTGGCTTCAGGATGTTTCAGGTTCAGCGTTAAATGATTTAGGAATTGTAAAAGATTCTTCTCAAAAACCTCCGTACAATTTGGGAAATAGCGTTCGTTTGAGCGGCGGTTCAATGTTCGACACTGTAATTTCTTTGAGAAATGCACTTTTAAAAGGCGATTCAGAAGCAATCGGCGGAAGTGTTTTAGGCTCAATCGACAGTGGAATTTCAAGTCTTGTAACTAGAATTGCAAAATCTGGTTCAGAATACGAGCGGGCCCAATTGAATATTGAAAGAAACAGCGCGACATCGTTAAATGTAACTGCAATGGTAAGCCGCGAAGGCGATTTAGATTTTACAAAAGCAATCACAGATATGAAAATGTTGGATTACGCTCATCAGGCAACGCTCAGCAATGCCGGAAAAATGTATTCTAACACACTTTTAAATTATATGCGTTAATTTTGGGGTAAAAAATGGAAGTGCACACAAAATCAAATGGAATTGTAAATGTTGATGAAAAAAAAATCGTTTATTTTCCGGATGGCCTTTTGGGATTTGAACAGAATAAAAAATTTGCAATAATCGAATCTGAATATGAGCCGTTTATTTACCTTCAGTCGATTGAAAATAAAGATTTGTCATTTTTAATGATTGATCCGTTTTTAATCTGCCAGAATTATGAAATCGATATTGATGATGAAGCTTTAAAAAATATTGGCGCAACTTCCCCGGAAGATATAATAATTATGACGATTGTTACAATTTCTTCTGATAATTCAAATATTACCGCGAATTTTTTAGGGCCGGTTGTAATCAATCGAAAAAATAATCAGTGCATGCAGTATGTTTTGCAGGACAATCGCTGGTCTACAAAATATGATATTGTAAAAGCATTGAAAGGTCAGGGGGAATAAAATGTTAATTCTAACCCGAAAAACCGAACAGCAAATTAAAATTGGTGAAGATATAACGCTCACAATAATCGATATTAAAGGCGATCAGGTGAAAATTGGAGTTGAAGCTCCGCAAAATGTAAAAGTTTTCCGTCAGGAAGTTTTTTCTGCGATTCAAAACGAAAATAAAGCCGCTTTGGTTCATTCTGATTCAAAAACTATCGACGAACTTTCAAAACTTTTTCACAAATAATTATTTATTTTCGAATTTTACTTCAGCTTCACTTGCACGAATGTACAAAGGCCCATCATAATCTTTGAGGGGCTCTTTTTTTTCTTGAATCATTTTTTCGGCAATAGAAAATAAAGATTTTGCAGAATCCTGAACGAACGGAACAAAAACTAAATTTAAATTATTTTGCGAGATTTTCAAAAATTCTTCTTTTAAAAGATTGCATAAAATTTCTGAATCTAGACCGCAAATTAAAATGTTCGATTTATTTAATTCGTTCATTTTGGCACTTAAAGATTTTGCAATTTCTTCTGGTAAAAAGTCGCCGCTTTCAATGATTTTTTTTGAATCGTAAAAACATTCTGCGTAAAATCTGTCTTTTTTTGCATCAATTTCTGATAAAACAAAAAAATCTTTTGATAATGTCAAAAATGGATTTGCGTATAAATCAAGCGAATTTACAGAAAAAATCGGTGTTCCGTGGGCGAGTGAAATTGCTTTTGCAGCGGAAAGGCCCAATCTTAATCCTGTAAAAGAGCCAGGTCCGGTTGTAACTGAAATGTATGACAAATCTTTTAATTCTAAACTTGCAGATTTTAAAACATAATCAATCGCAGGGAGCAAAGTTTCTGATTGTTTCATTCCAATATCGTAAATTGCAGAAACTGTTTTTTCCTGATTTTTAGCGCCAATAGTTAATTTTGAAATTGAACAATCGATTGCAAGTCCGTTCATTTTAAATCTCCATTATTCCAGTTTGAAAGTGTTATATTTCGTGTATTGTCATCTTGAACTTCGATTTTTAAAATTATTGTTCGTTTTGGAAGTTCTTCCATGATTTTTTCACTCCATTCAATAATGCTCACTCCCTCTCCGTAAAGCATATCTTCGGCACCAAGCGTTTCAAAATCTTCAATTCCGTTTAAGCGGTAAACATCCATGTGATATAAAGGCATTTTTCCTTCGTATTCGCTGATTAGACAGAAAGTTGGACTTGTAATATCGTCTTTAATCCCCAAAGAAAGAGCAATTCCCTTTGTGATTGTGGTTTTTCCGGCGGCGAGCGTTCCTTGCATTGCGATTATGTCGCCTTTTTTTAAAAGAGAACCGATTTTTTTTCCGAGTTCAATAGTTTCTTCCGGGGATTTTGTTTTAAAAATGAGATTTTGAGATTCCATATTTATAGAATACTTTTTTATTTTTGAATTTTCAAGTGCGCGTGAATTATTCAGTTTTTAATCTTCAATGTCAAAACTTAATTTTTGAATTTTTACTCTGTCTTCTTTTGAAATTTGAATAAAATGAATGTGAAGATTATAAAATCCTTTTTTCATCGTATTTCTGGTTGAAACGATTTTTCCGATAATATTTTCAGAAAGTCCAAAAGGTGAAAGATTTAATTCTACAAACTGATTTGCTTTAATCGGTAAATCAGTGTAAAGACATGCACCCCCCGCAGAAATATTTGTAATTTTTCCGTAAAAAGATTTTTCGCCGATTGAAAATCCTTTTGGTGTTTTTGGTTTTGCTGATTTGAATAAAATTGTTTCGTTTGTTTTAGCTCGTTTAAAATTTCGTTTTGCCTGTTTGTACAAAATCGAAGGATGAGAAATTATTACGCGTAAAGAGCCTTGTTCCGTTCGTTCGTAGCGTATAATTCGTGAAAAAAATCCGTACTGAAGCGAAGTTTCCGAAGAAAATGAAAATAAAAGTTTTTCCATTGGTTCAGGCTTTTTTGTATTTGAAATAAAATTTGGTTCCGGGTCAAGAATCATAAAATCTTTGTTGTTTTCGCACAAAACAAATTTGAATTTTCCGTTGTTTTTTATAACTGTTGAAATTTCAGTTTTTAGCGGAATCTGGCGTGAAGATTTATAAATCGTAAAATTTGAAAAAATTTTCTCTAACCGGAATCTCAAATTAAAGAATGAAAATAAATCGTCCGTTGAAAGTTCAGCTTTTTTTTCGGAATAAAATTTATTTAAAAAATTTAAAAGGCCGTCTTTTTCTTTTATTAAATAAAAAATATTCGGAATTCTGATTTTTTTACAGATTTTTAAAAGAATCGTTTTTTCATTTTTTGGAATTTTGTATTT
>CAVHIX010000019.1:0-15642 GCA_963636135.1 Anaerovoracaceae bacterium | reverse complement strand
TCCTCCATCAGTTTACAGAGAAAAATCAGTAACAAAAGAAGTTGCTGCCTAAAAATTTAGGGTATTTTCTGACTGTACTAAAATTGACTTTTTCAATCGTCATGTTTTTTGTTCCTTCATTTAACTTTGCATACACATGGGTATCCTTCCAGATGGGCGTGCCATTTTTTCCTCGAAATGGCATATACTTTGGTAATTTCATTTTCATCATCCTTAAACTCATCGACCTGCTTACAGCCAAAGGAAATCGCCGTTTTACAAGATGCTTCATTTGTACCCTTCATATAAGAATAAATCGTATTAAACGGCGTATTACGAAATGTCCAGTCCCGGACTGCAATTGCAGCTTCTTTTGCGTAGCCTTTCCTCTGTTGATCTTTTTTTATATGATACCCAATTTCTGGCTTGATTTTTCCATTGATCTGCTGCATGGTTAATCCGCAGTCGCCAATCATCTTTCCTGTTTCTTTCAGGCAAACAGCCCAAAGTCCAAATCCGAATATCTGGTATCTATCTATGTTGCAATTGATCCAGCCTCTGACTCTTGCTTCATCAAAGGTATATGGGTAATGTTGCATGATATCTGAATCTGACAGAATGATATAAAGTGTGTCGTAATCTTTTTCTGTCATTTCTCTCAAAAATAGACGTTCCGTTTCAATTATCTTCTTTTTGTTCATTTTTCACCGACTTCTTTCACATGCAAATCTTCCAGTTAGCAAATACCATCCCAAAACGGCATTAAATACCACCGTAGAAAAAGTGCTTAGTGATTTGTATAAGTAAATACATTCAAACCAACCACTTCTTTTCCGCCCCAATTTTTACCCTGAACCATATTCTTATCTTTAGTAAAGCCATTGTTCATAAGAACTCTTTCAGAGTATTTATTCTCCGGCATAACAAATGCTTTTATTGTCTGAATCCCTATATCGTCACATAAATATGCTATCAGCAATGCTACCGTTTCCGTTGCAATTCCTCTGTGCCAATATGCTTCATTAATTCGATAACCTATCGTTATCTGGTTTGTTCTTTTTTTATAATCAAACATTTCAGCAAGTCCTATGAGCCTGTCAGGTTCTGCACTTAGATAAATGCCTGCAACAATCATTTTCTTTTTATCAAAGTCCCTGCCACCGAGGTTTCTAATTGCTGCTAGTAAATTGCCGCGACTCTTTTTATATAAAAATGGCGGAATGTATCGGTACACATTTTCATTATTGGTTATTTCACTCAAAGAATCGATATCATTTTCAGTCATTTTTCTAATAATAAGCCTTTCGCTTGTTAAATACGGAAAACATTGAAATAACTCTGCCATGCTACACCTCCAATTTTCTATTTTTATAAAACCGTTTCTGACTTACTTTCAACAACAAAATAAGTATTTTTATAAAAAGGCTGTTTCAGCATAGCAGTATTCCAAAGCTGCAAAAACTCCTCATTTCTTAGCCGGCGGTTATATAAGACATTCTTACAATTTATCAATTCTGGCAGAGATTCCGCCAAAAAAACATGTTCCTCGTCAAATCCGACTACCGGAACATAATGCAGCCAATCCTTGTCCTTTTGTACCCGTATCATTACGATAACCGGATTTCCCTTTTGCAAATCCACTTTTAAAGCGTTCAAATTGCCACGACAATATTTCACTTTCATCCCATAGCTTCGCAACATATCATATACTCCTTTGGGATAAACATATCCGCTTTTCATTTTGTGGGGCATGGTTGAATAAAGAGTACCGCCATAGACCTCCAAGTTAAAATGCCTTAGGACGTATGCTGTGGAAAAAGCAGAACACTGAAACCCCTTCTGCATATCTATCCTGTTTTCCTTCGTTATGACAAATCGCTCCGTATGGCATTCTGCCGAAAATCGGAATGAGAATGCCCCAAGTAAAATTATATCCACAATATTTGTAATTATCAGATAGTTCATAAGTGTAATCAACAATAAACCTGCAACAATCTCCACCGCAATCTTCTCCTTACCTGTACTTACATGTTCTAAATTTTCCCTCAATCCAGAAAGTTGCCTCTATTGTATGGAATTTCAGCAGACGAAACTTCGGGTCATCGATTCCTTTGCTGAAAAAGCGACGGTCAGACTCCTTCCATACAGCTTCCTGAAGCTCCCGTTCCTCTACAAATTCTACATTTCCAATCAAAGTCACACTGTCGCCACCAGAAAAATAACAGACACTTGCTTTTGGATTTTGCTCAAAATGAGTTGCTTTACCATTCAATTTAGAGCGTTTTGATGTAATAAAATAAATATCTGAAAAACCTTCATTTCTTGCTTTTGTCAGTAAACAGGTGCGTGGATAACCATTTTCGTTGATTGATGTCAATGTAGCAATGTTCACACTGTCTAACAGTTTTGCTGCCTTATCTTCAATTTCTGCGATTCTTTCCTTTTGAATCTCATGAACTGTCTCTGCCATTTATCTATTCCCTTTTATCTTTACTTACAATTCTTTTCTCAAAATATACAGATTCATTGTCTCGAAACATTTCACAAAAACCGCATTTGCCATAAAATGCGTATGTCCTCACATTCCAAACGGGTGTTTCTAACCGTAGAAACTGTATCTCCGAAAAAGTCTGCTCTATACAGTGCATCAGCTCTATTCCATATCCCTTTCTATGATATTGCGGAGCTACAAATATTCTTCCACCTGACTTTTTGTTGCTTTGATAAAATTACCCATTTCGCTTTCCGCCTAATTTTGTGCCAAGTGAATCTTTTCCTTAATCCGCAAACTTGCCTCAATGTGCATAATCCAATGCCTTGAAAAGGGCATCTGAATCAGTCCTCGAATATCCTTTCCACACCAGTAATCAATCAGCCAAATGGCTCGCTCGTCACTACTCACCACATTCAAATTTCCTAGTTTAATCTTTCTTTCCGCCGGGATTTTCTTTTTCAAATCATCAAAAGAAAGACTTTCAAGAATTTTTTCTGTGCTTTCTTTCACTTCCTGGGCGTAAGAATAAAGTTCTTCAAGATTGAGGCTAGCCGAAAAATCCGCAATTTCCTGTTTTACAAGTTCGTTTCCGGTCGTGATGATTGGGGAATTTATTTGCCCCTTGTAATTTCCGGCAAAGAAAACTTCCTGGTCATCACAAATTAAAGTGTGGGCAACAATATCTTCAATGCGGAAAATATGCCAGATTGAATAAGCAATTGTTTTATTGTGAAAACCGTCCGCATTTATAAAAGGGATTGCGTCAAAATCCTTCCGCGACAAGTCTGTTTTTAACTTCAAAAGTGTGTCCATCAAAGTCTTTCGCAAAGCAAAAAGCGTTTGAATGCCGTCTGCAAAAGTTTCTTTCTTTTTTAGTTGGAATTGCATTGTTTTATTGAGTGCTGACCATTCTTTGTTCATTTTAAGTTTTCCTTTAATCCAAATCTTCCTACTGCTGGAAAAACTTTCCCTTGTAAAAATTCTCTTTCCCAGTCTTTGTCGCCAATTTCTTCGCCATTTCTGCAGTAATTTTCTGTGTGATTACTTCGCAAAAATCCTGTAACTTCAATTTCAAAATTGAATTCTTCTTCGTACCATTTTTTCATTTTTCCTTCCTCCTTATCTTCTTTATTCCGCTGATTAAAACGTCCAGCGAAAGTTCAAAACTTTCTTCAATAGAAATAGGATTTCCAAAAGAATTGTGAATGACCAAAAGCAAAAATCCTTCCAAAAAAGAGCGAAATGTCCTCAAAAGATGATTTGCACTTTCGCGGTCAATGTTCATTTTGTCTGTCTGGGTAAAGAAAAAATCGTAAATTTTTTCGCTAGCCTCGATAAGCTCTGGGCTTTTGTATTTGTTGTACCAGAGCATGGCTTCAAAAATTCCAGGATTGTCCAAAGCATATTTGTAAAAAGCACGTGCGTATTTTTTTAAAGCTTTTTGAGGATTATTTTCACGAAGATTTTCAGCTATCGGTTGAACGCCATTTTTCCAGCCGTAAATCATTATGCCTTCGTAAATATCTTCCTGACTTTTTATGTGATTATATAAAGACGGCTTTTTCACACCCAAAAATTCTGCCAGACTAGAAATTGTGACATAGGAAAGCCCTTTTTCGTTAGCAAGATTTGCCGCGTTTTCAATAACTTTTTCGTGTGTAAGACCAATTCTTGGCATAAAGACCTGCCTCTGGCTAGAATAAAACTAACGATATTAGTATTTAAATAGATTGTAACTAACAGTGTTAGTTTTTGTCAAGAATCAGCAATTAAATCACGTTAAATCTTACATAAAAAATAGTAACTATTCAGCATCTATTTGTAAATGAATTTCGGATCAAGTCTGGAATGACGAGGCACGAAAAATTCCCCAGCCACTTTTCGCAACAAATTTTCCACGAAAAAAACTTTACTTTGCCTTATCCTTAAAACGTAACAGGGGGCAGAATATGGTTGAAGTTAAAGGCAAATACAACACGGCAAAGGTTTTTACGGATAATCTTGAAGAGTCCGCACGAGTACAGATTGAACGGCTTTGTGACCAGGTTTATGCGTCGGATTCTAAAATCCGAAAGCCGATTTTTAATTTTAAGGCTGCGGAATAAATAAAGCGAAAAAAAAGCGAAGAAGTAGAATATGATGAAGACGGAAATGTAAAGCCAGTAGAATTTTCTACAGAAAAACTCTGTGCCTTTTTTCAAACTTGTTCTGCCCCAGACGATGCAGAATATATCAGTACGGTAAAAGCGGTAAAATCTGTAAAAAGCTTGGAAAAGTCTTTCTGGAGTTTTGGGAATATAATCTAAAAATAATAATCCTCCATTAAAAATCTTTGACATTAAGACGAAAATCGTTTATTATGTTACTATAAATAGAAATTATTTTAATCGAGGCTTCTATGAAAAAGATTTTATTTGCTTTATTTTCAGCGTGTATTTTATTTTCTTCTTGTTCTGGTAAAAATGGAATAAAAATCGGGATTGCAAAAATCGTTCAGCATCCGGCACTTGACGATATTGAAAAAGGTGTCATGGATTACATAAATGATCAGAATATTAAGGCCACTTTCGACCTTCAAAATGCAAATGGGGATGTAAATACTGCCACTCAGATTGCAAATCAGTATAAAGTAAAAAAAGTTGATGTTGCGGTAGGAATTGCAACTCCTGTAGCTGTGGCACTTGCAACAACTCTAAAAGATATTCCAGTTGTTTTTGGAACTGTAACAGATCCTCTTTCGGCTGGACTTGTAGACACTCTCGATCACGGAAAAAACAATGTTACCGGAATGAGCGACGAACTTCCGACTGTTGAACATATTAAACTTTTTGCGAAAGTTTGCGGAATTAAAACTTTGGGTTATATTTACACAAGCAACGAAGCAAATTCGATTTCTTCCCTTGAACTTGTAAAAAAAGGCTGCCAGGAAGCCGGATTAAATTTAGTTATTCAGTCGATTACTCAGTCAAGCGAAGTTATGCAGGCTGCAAAAGCAATTGTTGGTCGCGTAGACGGAATTTATCTAACAACTGACAATACAGTTTTCAGTGCCTTGGCTTCTTTGGTTGATGTTTTCGGAAAAGAAAAAAAGCCGATTTTTAGTGGAGATGTAACTGGTGCAAAAGATGGTGGAATTCTTATGGCAAGCGGATTTAACTACTATAAAGCAGGTCGGGCAACTGGTGAACTTGTTGTAAAAATCTTGAATGGCGAAAAACCTGAAAATATTCCAGTAAGATTTATGACAGAACCTTCAGATTTGGATTTGCTTTTAAATTACGATGTCGCAAAAGAAATCGGCATTTCACTCCCACAGGATTTAATCGATTCTGCTGATATGATTATCGAAAACGGCAAATTAATAGAAAAATAATTAGGAATTTTTATGATTTACAGCATCCTTATTGAAGGCTTAATTTACGGCATAATGGTTTTGGGCGTTTTTGCCTCGTACAGAGTACTAAATTTTTGTGATATGACTGTCGATGGAGCTTTTCCAATGGGGGGCTGTATTTTGGCGATGTGTTTGTCGGTGGGCTTTCCGCCTGTTGTTGCTCTTTTTTTGGCATTCGTTGGCGGACTTTTTGCGGGTCTTTGCACAACGCTGATTTATACAAAATTAAAAATCCCAGATTTACTCGCCGGAATTTTAATGATGACAATGCTTTATTCGATTAATTTACGGATTATGCAGAATAAGGCAAATTTTTCTTTTTTAAAAATCAAAACTCCATTTTCTTCAATTCGAACTTTTTTTGAAACAAGATTTCCTGCCATTTCTTCGGAAGTCGGAATTTTAATCTTTTTGCTTATTTTTGTTGTAATTTTAAGTTATTTAATGATTTTATTTTATCACACCGATTTAGGGCTCACCATGGGGGCGCTTGGGGCAAATCAACAGATGATAATTTCTCAGGGCGTAAATCCGCAGATTGTCCGGGGCTTAGGCGTTTGTTTTGGCGACGGATTGGCGTCTCTTTCTGGGGCATTTGCGGCAATGTATAACGGTTTTGCCGATGTCGGAAGCGGAACTGGCGTAATCGTGAGCGGGCTTGCTTCGTTAATGCTTGGGGAATTTATCATTCGTTCAAATAAAATCGGGCTTCAGATTTTGCGCGTTTTACTCGGTTCTGTAATTTACCGCGGAATTATGTACATTGGTCGAAGTTACGGATTTGTAATCGGATTAAATTCAAATGATTTAAAACTTATAACGGGCCTTTTAATCATCATTTGTTTAATAATTTCAAAAAGGGGAAAAAAGAAATGCTAAAACTTGAAAATATAGGAGTTACTTTTAATCCCGGAACAATTTATGAAAATCAGGCTTTAAAAAATATAAATTTACAGATTAATGAAGGCGATTTTGTGACTGTAATCGGTTCAAATGGCGCTGGAAAATCGACCTTGCAAAATATAATTTCGGGGACAGTTTTTCCAACCCAGGGAAAGATTTTTAAAGATGATACAGAAATTACAAATCTCCCGGAATATAAAAGGGCAAAATTTATTGGTAGAATTTTTCAAAATCCGCTTTTGGGTACTGCCGGAAAAATGACGCTTAAAGATAATATGACAATTTGCCAAAAAAAAGGCTGGAAAGGATTAAAAATCAGCCAGAATAAAGAAAATCTTGAAAAATTTAAAACTCAACTTAAAAAACTTGATATGGGCCTTGAAAAAAGATTGAACGACAATGTTGAACAGTTTTCTGGCGGTCAGCGGCAGGCCCTAACGCTTTTGATGGCTGTAATGTCTAACCCAAGTCTTTTGTTGCTCGATGAACATACCGCGGCTCTTGACCCGGCAAATGCAGAAATCGTTATGCGCCTTACACAGAATTTTGCAAAAGAAAATAATCTTACTGTAATGATGATTACGCACAATATGCAGCACGCCCTCGAGTACGGAAACCGCCTTATTATGATGGATCAGGGCGAAATAATTTTACAGATTTCAGAAGAAGAAAAAAAGAATCTTACACTCGAAGATTTAGCCGAACGATTCCAGCAGATTCGAAAAACTCAAATTGTAAGTGACAAAATGGTTTTGCAATAATTAAAGCATATGAACATAAGTTTTGCCAAATCCGCCGTCTTCTGGTGTGGCAAATTCAAAACTTTTTACATGCGGATTGCATTTTAAGTAATTTTGCACTGCAGATTGTAAAATTCCGTTCCCCTTCCCGTGAATTATACTGAAATTTTTAAAATTCTGAAGTAAGCACAAATCGATTTGGTGCTCAACGCTTTTTAAAGCCTCTTCTTCGCGTAAACCTAAAAGCCGAAGTTCAAAAACGGGTTTTTCATTTTTTCTAGAATTTGAAGCGTATTCCACAGAATAATTTATGCCATCTTTAGAAGACTCATTTTCTTCAACAAGAGTAAGATTTTTTTTGGGCAAAGTGATTTTTAAACTTCCAAACTGAACAAGACAATCGCCATTTTTTTCAATTTTTAAAATCGTTCCCTTCTGGCTAGAAGAATTTGAAACAACACTTGAGCCGATTTTAAATTCCAACGGAATTTTCACTTCTTTTTTTTCTTTAATTTCAATCGGTGTTGCAGATTTTAGGGCATCAGAATTTTTAGTTCGTTTTTTAGTTTTTTTGTGCGAAACTGGAATCTTTTCTGAAATTTTTGAAACTCGCAAATATTCGGAATTTAATTCTGATTTTTCGTTTTCAAGCGATTTTTCGTTTTGTTCAATTTTGTTTTGTAAATCGTTTATAAAACTTTTTACGCTGAGTGTTTTTTCGCGTGTAATTTCGCCTTCTTTTAGCGTTCGAACAAGATTTTCAAGCATTTTTCTGGTTTCGCTTAAAAAATCGTAACTTTCGTTTTGTTTTTGTTTTTTGATTTCAAATTCTTTTTGGCGCAATTCAAAAGATTTTTGTTCATTTTTTAAAATAGAGATTTCAAGGTCATTTTCTTTTTGTTTTAATTCTTCTTCGAGTTTTAAAATTGCCTGGTGTTTTTGTGAAAGGCCCTTTATAAGGGATGAAATGTCGGCTTTTTCGGTTGTGATGTAATTTTTTGCGTTTTCAATGATTTTGTTTGGGATTCCGCTTTTTTTTGCAATGTCCAGCGCGTGACTTTCGCCAGGAACACCCATCAAAATCTTGTAAGTTGGGCTTAAACTTTCGCTGTTGAATTCCACGCTTGCATTAATGCACTGAAAATGCGTGTATCCGTAATTTTTTACGACTCCAAGATGCGTTGTAATCAAAACGAAGGCATTTTTTTCAATCAGATTGTCGAGAGTTGCCATCGCGATTGCAGAGCCTTCCTGGGGATCTGTTCCGCTTCCAAGTTCGTCGAGCAAAACCAGCGAAGAAGAATCGGCGTATTTTATTGCCTTTGAAATATTTTTCATGTGCCCGCTGAATGTGGAAAGGGATTCCTGCATCGACTGTTCGTCTCCAATGTCTGCAAAAATCTTTGTAAAAATCGGGAGTTTTGTTCCTTCTTTTGCCGGAACTGGAAAAGCACACTGATTTAACACTGAAAAAAGCGCGATAGTTTTTAGCGTTACAGTTTTTCCGCCTGTGTTTGGCCCGGTCAGGATTAAAATTTGTTTTTGCGGTAAAAATTTTACATCGATTGGAACGGCATTTTCTTTTAAAATCGGATGTCGCGCCTGTAAAAGCGTTAACGGTTCGTTTTCGAGCAAAATGGTTTGTGCAAAAGTGCAGTCGTTTTGTTTTCCCCATTTTGCAGCGGCGAGCGTTGTGTCAAAAATTTTCATTATTTTAAGCGATTCTGAAAAATCTGTTGTAAAATCGCTTAATTTTTCTGTGAGTTCAAGTAAAATTTTTCTCACCTTTATTTCTAATTCAGCTTCGGCTTCGATTAAATCGTTTGAACATTTTACGCATTCTTCCGGCTCGATAAAAACTGTGAGCCCGGTCTGGCTAACTTCATGGATTATTCCCGGAATTGAAGAACGGCGGCTTGATTTTACGGCTAAAACCTGGCGATTTGATTTTAAAACCGGAACTGTCGATTCTAAAATGTCAAAATATTTTTGGTCGCTTGTAAATTTGTGCATCACCTCGCGGATTTTTGCGTTCAATGAAGCGATTTTATTTTTTATTGCACGGATTTCAGGCAAATCTTTCAGTTCGCCTTTTCGTTTATGATTTTTAAAATTTCGTTTTTTGCACAGGAAAAATCTGATAAACCCTTTGAAAGTTCAGAAAGATTTTTTAAATCTAAGTCAAGATTGTTGTTTAAAATTAAATTTTTTGTTTTTTCTACGGATTGAATAAAAATTAAAATTGAAAAAATCTGTTCAAGCGAAAGGGAAGAGCCTTTGATTCTTAAAGTTTTAAAGATTTCAAAAACCGGCGGCCAAAAACTTAAAGGATTTGAAAGATTTGCAGAAAGAAGTTTAATCCATTCGCGGCTTAAATTTTTTGTGTTTTCAATTTTTTCTAAATCTGTGAGCGGTTCGATTTTTGAAAAAGCGAATTTTCCTTCTTCAGAAATGCAAAACCCGCTGATTTCGTCTCGTATTTTGTAAAAATCTAAATCGAAAAGAGTTTTTTTTTCCATTTATGGTTAGTCTTCCCAGGTGCCGTTTCGAATCTGGTCTGAAATTCGTTTCCAGCTTTCGTATCTTTGTTTTGAAATCTGTCCGTTTTCTACCGCTTTTAAGATTTCGCAGCCTTTTTCGTGAGTGTGGGTGCAACTCATCCCGAATGAACATTTTCCAAGAAATGGTTTGAATTCTTTAAAATAAAGGGCCAAATCGTCGGCTTCGATTCCGTGGAGCATAAATCGTCTGATTCCAGGGGTGTCGATAATTGATGCGATTCTGCCGTTGATTCCGCCGGTAAGTGAAGTGTTTAATTCGATTCGGTTTAAGGTGCCTTTTGTGGTTGTGTGATTTCCACGACCGTATTTTTTTGAAAGACTTCCGGTTTTTAAAACACAAGAATCATCTAAAACATTTACAAGACTTGATTTTCCGATTCCGGATTGGCCAACAAAAGCGCTCAAACTGTCTTCCAAAAGTTCTGCAAATTCTGGAAGGCCTTCGCCGGTTTTGGCAGAAATTCGCAAAACTCTGTAGCCTAAACTTTCCCAAATCTGTAAATATTCTTCAGTTTGCGGATTTTCTTCTATTAAATCATATTTATTGCAAACGATTACGGGCTCTAAATCGAGCATTTCAGCTTGGCATAATTCACGGTCAATAAAACGAGGTCTAAACGGAGGTTCAGTTGGAGTTGTAACAAGAATTAAATGGTCAACATTTGCCGCTAAAAGCTGAGGGCAACGGCCTTTTACATTCCATCGAACGAACGCATTTTTTCGCGGAATCAGTGAAACAATTTGCCCTTTTTGCTCATCGATAGGGTCAACTTCAATTTCAACAATATCGCCCGGGGCCAAAGGATTGTAATATTCTGTATCGGATTTTAAAACTTTTCCTTTGATAGAACAGCTTCTGGAGACACCGTCCGAACATTCGATTTCAAAATTATTATTAGTTCCTGCTAAAATAGTTCCGTTCATTGCCTTATTATTGCCGATTTTATTTTAAAAGTCTAGAGTTTTTAAATTATTCTGAAAAAATATATTGACAAAAAATTTATAAAATTATATATTATTAACACTACATTCCCCGATTGTGTAATGGTAGCACTTCAGATTCTGGTTCTGACTGTGGGGGTTCGAATCCTCCTTGGGGAACTTTAAGCTGAACTTTTGTTCAGCTTTTTTCGTTTAAAAGGCCCCTTCGTATAACGGCTAGTACAGCGGATTCTCATTCCGTCAACAGGAGTTCGATTCTCCTAGGGGCTAAAATTAAGAGAAAAAAGGCATTTCCGGTTGTGAAGTGCCTTTTTTTATTAGAGAATCGAACTCCAAAAGTCGCGCACGAAGTGAAAAGGCGGCAGGACGGCGCCGACAGCGACTTGCGGCGGGGTGGCGGAAAAAACAGGAAGTTTTTGACAGAACCCTTCGATTCTCCTAGGGGCTAACAAAAATAAAAAAGGCATTTTCGATTGTGAAGTGCCTTTTTTTTATTTGGAGAATCGAACTTTTTAATAATTTAAATTGCGTCAAATAATTTTTTCATTCGTTAAATATTTTCTTTTTCTAAAATCTTTTTGGCGGCTTTGGTTAGTTCGGTTAAGATTCTGATTTGTTTTTCGTTTTCGGCGGAATTTATTGTGTTTTTAATCGACTGATTTTTAATTTCGTTTTCTTCATTTAAAAGCAAATCTGTTGGAATGTTTAAGGCACAGGCAATCTTTACAAAAACGCTGAGACTCAATTTTGTGGCGCCCGTTTCAATGTGGCTCATGTGCGTAGTCGAAACTCCGATAAGGTCGGCGAGTGTTTCCTGAGAAATATTTTGTTCCCATCTGTATTTTCGAATTCTTTTTCCGATTGCAGCGTAATCTAATTCTGTGCTTATACAGTTCATTTTACTTGAATTATAAAGGCATATGTGATATATTTTAATAAACTGTATAGGCATAAATGTTTATACAGTTAAAGTTTTTGCGGATTGTAGAAGGTCAGTTTTGAAACGTTATGCTGTTTTAGTCGGAGTTTCTGTAAAAGAAGATTTCCGGCAAAAATCTCTTTTTAAAGTTTATTCTTTTTTAAAAAGTTCGTTTGGCGGTTCCTGGCTGGATAAAGAAATTTTAGTGATTCCGGATGGGCTTGATAAAGAAAACTTAAATTTTGTTCTAAATCGATTGGCCCAATTTTCTTTAGATTTTTTATTTATGTACTTTTGCGAAAAAAAAACTGATTTTAAAACTCAAAATGGATTTTTACTCGACAACACAGAAATAAAATTGAAATCTTTGGAAGGCATTTGTAAAAATCAGGTTGTATTTTTTGATTCGTGTGAGGCACTGATTCCAGAAGACGATTTTTATGCGGATGATGAAAAGTCTCGTTCTTGTGAAGATGAAGCGTTTTATAAAAAAGCAGAAAAAATTTTAAATGAAAAGTGCGGTTTTTATTTTTATTCCGCATGCAAAAATGAAAAAAATCCCGTTCTAACAAAAGAAGGCGAGGGCACATTCACAAAAGGCGTTTTAGATTCCTTATATATAGAAGAAAATATGCTGAATTTTGAAAAAGCTGCCAAAAATGGGACTGTGGAATGTGTGGTTTGGGGGAAGAATGAGTAATTCCACGCGCATTGTAAAAAATACTCTTGCTCTGTATTTCCGGCAGATTTTGATAATGCTGGTGAGTTTGTATACGGTGCGTGTTGTTTTAAACGTGCTGGGTGCAGAGGATTACGGAATTTACAATGTTGTTGCCGGCGTGGTTACAATGTTCGGTTTTTTAAGTGGCGCAATGGCAAGTGCAAGTCAGCGGTACTTTAGTTTTGAACTGGGAAAAAATAATCAGGAAGGTCTTGAAAAAACATTTGCAATCACAGTAACAATTTACGCAATTTTGGCTTTAGCAATTATTTTGCTTGCAGAAACACTTGGACTTTGGTTTGTCTGCAAAAAATTAGTAATTCCCGCCGAACGCCTTACAGCTGCCAGGTGGATTTACCAGTGTGCAATCGTTTCGTTTTTGTTTACGATTATGACCACGCCTTACATGAGCTCCATCATAGCCCACGAAAATATGAATGTTTACGCCTACGTGAGCATTGTGGAAGCCGTTTTGAAACTGGTCATTGTTTTTGTTTTGAAAATAGGCACGTTTGACAAGCTTATACTTTACGGTCTTTTGCAAGTTTTTGTGGCAGCAATCAACACTTCGCTGTATAGATTTTATTGCAAGAGGCATTATAGGGAATGTAAGTTCAGGTTTTTGTGGGAGAGGGAAAAGATTAAAGAGATGTTCAGTTATGTAGGCTGGAATCTTTTTGGAAGTGCAGTTGGTGTTTTTAAAAATCAGATTTTAAATATTTTGCTTAATCAGTTTTTTGGGGCGGTAGTGAATGCTGCCCGTGCAATCGCTTTTCAGGTAAGTGCGGCGGTTTCAAGTTTTAGTCAGAATTTTTCAACAGCGATTCGACCCCAAATTATAAAATCCTATGCTGCTGATGAAAAAGATGAATGTTTGCTTCTTACATTTCGAGGTTGCCGACTTACATTTTTTTTAATGTTGATTTTTACAATTCCGCTGGTACTGGAGATGCCATTTGTTTTGAAAGTGTGGCTTAAAAATCCGCCAGAAAATACAGTTCTTTTTGCCCGTCTTGTTTTGCTTGATGTTTTAATTGATTCAGTAAGTTATCCAATTATGACGCTTGCTCAGGCAACTGGAAAAATAAAATTGTATCAGTCTGTAGTGGGCGGAATTTTACTTTTAAATTTTCCAGTCAGCTGGATTGTGCTTTCCTTTGGGGTAGAGGCATGGTCTGTTTTTGTAGTTGGAATTTGCATAACAACGATTGCTTTTGTAGTCAGGCTTTTTATTGTAAGGCATTTAATTTCTTTTTCTTTAAAAAATTTTTGTAAAGATGTTGTGCTGCGGATTTTTGCAGTTTCGTTAATTTCAGTTCCTGTTCCGTTAGTTTTAGAATTTTTTATTCAAAATGAAATATTAAGATTTTTTTTAGTGTGCATAGCTTCAGTTTTAATGACAGGAGGCACAGTTTTATTTGTTGGAATGACAAAAAATGAAAGAACGGCACTTTTAAAAAAGGTAGGTGGAAAGATTTATGCCTAATCTACCAAGTTTAAAATGTTGTGGCTGTACTTCTTGCGTGCAGACTTGTCCTAAAAATGCAATTTCTCTTTTTGTAAATGATGAAGGATTTTTGTACCCGCAAGTTGATAATGTGCTTTGTGTTGAATGTAAATTGTGCGAAAAACGCTGCCCGGTTTTGCTTTTTGAAAATAAAAATAGTTTTTCTAAAAAAGAAGCATTTGCTGCAATTTGTAATGATGAAAATCTCCGAATGAAATCTTCTTCTGGTGGGGCTTTTACTCTTCTTGCAGAAAAAATAATTGGGGAAGGCGGAATTGTTTTTGGTGCTGAATTTGATAAAGATTTTTCTGTAAAACACAACTGGACTGATTGTGTTGAAGGGCTTGAACGCTTTAGAACTTCAAAATATTTACAAAGTCGCATTGAAAATACATTTGCTGAATGTAAAGATTTTTTGGAAAGCGGAAAAAAAGTTTTGTTTAGTGGAACGCCGTGTCAGATTGCGGGATTAAAGACATTTTTAAATAAAGAATATGAAAATCTTTTTACAGTAGATTTTATTTGTCATGGAGTGCCAAGTCCGGCCTTGTGGCAAAAATACATAAAATACCGAGAAAAAAAGTCCGCTTCGCGGACAGTGAAAACAGCTTTCAGGCGTAAGAATGACGGCTGGAAGCTGTTTTCACTGTCATTCACATTTGCGAATGACAGTGAATACAGCCAGAATTTCTCAAAAGACAAATACTTACAGTTGTTTTTGCATGATAAAGGTTTAAGAGAATCTTGTTACAAATGTTCCGCTCGTGGAGATAACAATCCTGCCGACATAACTATTGCAGACTTTTGGGGAATTGAAAAAGTTCTTCCAGATTTTTTTGATAACAAGGGCACAAGTCTTGTAATTGTTCAGAATAAAAAAGGAAAAGATTTTTTTGACAGCGTAAAAGATTTATGTCGCTTTAAGGAAGTTGATTTTAACGAAGCAGTAAAATTTAATCCACAATATTATAAAAGTCCTGTTCGCTCTAAAAAACGAAACAGTTTTTACAAAAATTTTGAAAAATCCTCAATAAATACTTTGTATAGAAAATACGGTCGCGAATCATTTTTTGTAAGAACAAAGCATTTTATAAAAAGATGCATAAAATTTTGTCTTATAAAAATTATAGGCAAAGAGAAGTTTAATAAATTAATTCACAAGGAGGCACGCTAGAAAAGGTAAATTGATTTGATGAAATGATGGAATATTTTCATTGTTTTATGAGTTCTTTGACATTTTTATTTTTAATTTTATTGCTGGAAATATAATAAATGGTAATGACTTGTATTATATTTATTAAATTGAAGATATTTTAAAAATATGATATTCTATATTAAAAAGTATCGCCTTTATGGGCTAAACTTTTTAATAGGAATTTTACTATGGAAATTAAGCGCGATGTATATTTAAGCAAACTTGTTTCAGTCATGTGGAATGGGCAGATAAAAGTTATAACAGGAATTAGAAGGTGTGGAAAATCC
>CAVHIX010000018.1:0-15777 GCA_963636135.1 Anaerovoracaceae bacterium | reverse complement strand
CAAACTTAATTATCTACTGCACATTCTCATTGCATTGCGAATGTGCTTAAAAAGTTAAATCGGAAATTGATATTTCCTCATTGACTTTTTATGGGAGGTATTATGATTTCGTTGACTTCTTTGGGGAATAATTGTTTTGAAGTTGGTGCGTTTGATGCAAAAACATATTTTTCAGAATTGCTAAGAAAAGTTCAGGAAGGGGCGGTGATTAATATTTCTAAAAACGGAAAAAGAATTGCTGTTTTGCAGGGAACAAAAAATGTTGCAAATCAAAATGCGTTAGATGCTCATAAAAGGATTTTATCTCGTTCAAAAAAAATGAAAGATTTATTAAATTCTCAAGGATTTGAACAAATTTCTATCAATGAAATAGAGGAATTAAAAAGTGAAGGAAGAAAATTCTAGTTTTCCGTGTTTTGTTGCTGATACTTCTTTTATGGTGTCGTATGTTTTAAATGGTTATTGCGAAAATGAATTTTCTGATTCTGTAAAAGAAATTGAATATATTCTTATGAATAATGGTCAAATTTATGTTCCGCAACTTTTTTGGTATGAAATAGAAAATGTGCTTTTGTACAAAACAAGAAAAAATAATGCAGGGCAAAGTATGCTGTCAAAAATGGATGTTATGGATATTTTGTACGATTTGCAGCAGCTTCCAATTTATACGGATTCGCAATTAGATAGTCAAATTCGGGAACGGATTTTTAATATGGCAATTGAAAATAATCTTTCCTATTATGATGCTTCGTATTTAGAGCTTTCGCGTAGGTATAATCTTCCGTTAAAAACTTTTGATAAAAATTTAATTAAAGCGATTAATTTATCGGAGGCAAAATAGTTTATAAAAGTGGGGAAATGATTCTTGCACAGCGGCCGACAATTCTTTTTATGAGAGAAAGTTTTTTATAAGAAGAAGAATCGAGTTTTGTGCAATCTTTTAGGGTATTTTGAAAATCTTGTTCCATTTTTAAGATTTCGTTTGATTGGTGGATTAAAAGGCCACATTCAAAATGGTGATAAAAGCTTCTGTAGTCAAGATTTACGGAACCTATTGCTGCTGTTTTGTTGTCGGAAACAAAAGATTTTGCGTGAATAAATCCTTTGTTGTATTCGTAAACATTTACACCTGCTTCGATTAGCATTTTTGTAAAAACTCGCCCAACGCAGAATGTAATAAAATGGTCATAAAATTTTGGCACAATAATAGAAACATCAACGCCTCGTTTTGCGGCAAAGCAAAGTGTGTTTATCATTGTGTTATCAAGAATTGTGTACGGTGTCATTATGTGAACATATTTGTATGCGTGCGTTAAAATGTAAATGTAAACATTTTCGGCAGTGTCTTCATCGTTGTAGGCATCATCGCAGTACGGAATTGAAACGCCATTTTCTGGGAAGTTTGGATAGACGATTTCAACATAATTTTTTAAATCGTTTATGATATTTTCTTGATTTGATTTTTTTAGGGTTTTGTTTGCAATGTGCCAGAGTTGTAAAAACATTGTTGTAAAAGATTTTATGGCTTCGCCTTCGATTTTGATTGCAGAATCTTTCCAATATGAAAATCGTTCGGTTGAAATGTTTGCGTATTCGTCAGAAATATTTATTCCGCCGGTGTAACAAACTTTTCCGTCGATACAGAGAATTTTTCTGTGGTCGCGATTGTTCAAAGCGGTGTTTATAATCGGTATAAAATTCATAAAAACTTTTGCTTTTATGTTGAATTTTTTAAGAAAATTTTCGTATCGTTTTGAAGAATAGTCGAGTGAGCCTAAACTGTCATAAAGAATTCGAATTTCAACGCCGGATGAAGCTTTTTCTTTTAAAATTGCTAAAATTTCATTCCAAATCTGGCTAGGTTCAATGATAAAATATTCAATAAAAATAAATTTTTGAGCCTTTTTTAATTCTTCTTTTATGTCGGCAAAGGCAAGGCTTCCGCTTTCAAAATATTTTTGTTTTGTGTTTTCATATGCCGGATTTAAGCAAAAATTTGTAAGATAGGTAATTGCGTCGCTGAATTCCGGGTATTTTTTTAAAAGGGCGGATTCGTCTGGTTTTTTATATTCTGAAGAAATTATTTTTTGAACATTTTTAAGATTTTTTTTGAGAATCAGACTGCCGTAATTTGTTTTTAAAAGAAGATATAAAAAAATTCCAAAAATCGGGAAAATCAGCATTGGAAAAATCCAGGTGAGCTTAAATTCGTTCTTTCCGGGCTTATTTGAAATATAAATAAAAAATAAAATGCTTAAAGAAAGATTTATAAGGCCAAAATAGCTTGAATAATGTTCAAAATTGAAAAAAAGCGCAAAATAGAATAAAAACTGAACTAACAAAAGTAAAATGATTAAAAACATTTTTGAAACGACGAATGTTTTTAAAAGTTTTAACAATTTTGATTTGCGGTTAAATTCGGTCTTTTCTTTCATACTGTAAATATATTAATAAAAAAAATAGAATTCAATAAAATTAAACGGGTTTTGTGTTTCGTTCCCAAAAAACTCCGCCCTGGTATCCTTGGATTGATTTATCTGTTTCGGCGGAAAAAAGTCGTTTTTCGGCAAAAAGGCAATATTCTTCGTTTAATTCGATTCCGCAATACGAACGGCCTAATTTTTTTGCAACGACGCTTGAAGTTCCGCTGCCTAAAAATGGGTCAAAAACGATGTCGCCTGGTTTTGAAGATGCCAAAATCAGTTTTGCGTATAATTTTTCTGGTTTTTGCGTTGGATGGTCGGTGTTTTCGGGCATTGACCAGAATGGCACGCTGATATCGTCCCAAAAGTTTGAAGGGTAAGTGAGACGGAATTTTCCTTCAGATTCATTTTGCCAATCTTTTGGTTTTCCTTGAACGGTGTATGGGGCCAAAACTTTTCGTTTTTGTTTTACGGCTTCAATGTCAAAATAATAGTCGGCGGGATTTTTTACTGCAAACCAGATGTCTTCCATGGAATTTTTCCAGTTTGATTTTGCGCCTCGGCCTTTTTCCCGTTGCCATGTGATTCTGTTTAAAATTGTAAGATTTTTTTCTAGGGCGCGTTGAAGTGAAGAAGTGCATTTCCAGTCGCCGCAAAGGTAAAGCGAGCCGTTGGGTTTTAATTTTTTGCAGACTTCCGGGAGCCAGGAATCTAAATATTCATCGAATTCGGCATCGCGCATTGCATTAAATTTAAATCCGTTGAAATTTTTAGAAAGATTGTACGGCGGGTCAATAATTATTAAATCCGCAAAAGAATCCGGAAGAAGTGGAAGAATTTTTAGCGTGTCGCCATTTATAGTTTTATTTTTAAAATCAGTGTTAGAAGAAATATTTTTTTCAAGAAGAAGTCGTGTTTTAAAAAAATCGATTTCATCTTGGTTCAGTGTAAGGGTTCTGTTCTGTTTTGCTCGAATTTTTTCTTCCATAAAAAAATTATAATATTTTTCAGGTTATTTTGAAAGTAGGATTTTTTGTTCCTTTTTGATTTTGGAATTTTTAATCTGCTTTGAAATCACGATAAAATATGATGGCAAAACTAAAAGACTTGTAAAATTCCATGAGGCAATGTAAACGAGCATCAGCGATTCGTAAGTTTGAAAATGTCTGAAAACGGTTAAAAGCCAAATCATTCTGAAAACGACTGTTCCGAGAATTGTTAAAACTGAAGGCAAAATTGATTTTCCGATTCCGCGCAACGCTCCGCACCCGATTTCGTAAATTGCTGTGAACGCTTCGAGTGACATTACAAGCATCATTCTGCGGATTGCAAAATCGATTACTTTTGGGTCGGCGGTGTAAAATAAAACAACTTGATTTCTAAAAATGACGAAAATTAAGCTTAAAAGTCCGGTAAAAATAAATCCTTCTGTAAGGCAGATTAAAAGAATTTTTTTGCAGCGGGAAAAATTTGACGCTCCGTAGTTTTGGCTAGAAAAAGTTACTGCTCCTTGTGCAAAGGCCGCTCCAATATCCCAGGTGAAATATTCGAAATTTAATCCTGCTGAAGAACCGGCAATTGCATCGCTTCCGAATTTGTTGATTCCGGACTGAACGAACATATTTGAAACTGAAAAAATCGCACTTTGAATTCCGGCGGGGATTCCTTCAAAAAGAATGCGGGCCATATATGCAAAATCAGGTTTTAAAATATTTTTCCCTAAATGTAAAATTCCTTTTTCGCGAACTAAAATTACTAAAACCATAATTGCGCTTACCGCGGTGGAAATTACGGTTGCAAGCGAAACTCCCGAAACGCTCATTTTTAAAACGATTACAAAAAATAGATTTAAAATTACATTTAAAACGCCAGAAACGATTAAGCAGATTAAAGGCCTTTTTGTGTCGCCAACGCTTCGTAAAAGTGCGGAACCAAAATTGTAAATCGCTAAAAATGGAAGTCCCGTTAAATAGATTTGAAAATATAACGCGGCGTCCTGTAAAACTTCTTCTGGTGTGGAAATTGCTTTTAAAATCGGAACTGTGATGATTTCGCCTAAAATCATTAAAAATGATCCCATTATAATTGAAAGAACTATTGTAGTTCCCGGGATTTTTTTAGCTTCTTTTTCGAGCTGGCGGCCAATTAAACGGCATAAAACGACATTCGGGCCCACTGCAAATCCGACTAAAAAATTTACAAAAACGCCAACATTTGCAACATTTGCTCCAACGGCGGCGAGGGCAGCACTTCCGGCAAATCGACCAACAACGGCAACATCTGCTGAATTAAAAAGTTGTTGTAAAATGCTTGTTGCTGCAATCGGAAGGGAAAAAGCAATCAGTTTGTTCCATAAACTTCCGTGAAGCATATCGATTTTATACTGTTTCTGAGCTACTTCCATATTGCAAGCGATATTATCACAAGCAAAAAATTTGTTCAATAAAAAGTCTGAAACTAAAAAAACTCTGAAACCAGTTCAGAGTGACATTTTAAAGTTCCATATTGTCATTTCGAATTCATTTTGGAATCTCATTGTAAAATTTTAAATGATTTTATAATTCAGAAATTGACGGTAAATCTTCTTGTACAATGTGGAAAAGCGATTTTAAAACTTCTGTCATTAATTTTCGCGAGTCTGGGGAAAGCTTTCTTCGCTCGGCAACGATTTTTACAGAATTTTTTAAAAGATTTGCTTTAATTTCGGAATTGGTTTTTGCTCCCGTTGAGTGAATTAATTCAAACAGCGTTTCGATGAAAATTGTTCTGTCTTGTTTCGGTAAAATTTCAATCCATTTGTTAAAAGATTCGTAAAAGAATTTGCTGGCTCTGTCAAATTTTTTTACTTGAACGAACGATTTTCCTTTAATGTGCCAGGAAAAAGGGTCGTGCTGCATTACTCCGGATTCGTCGCTTTCAACAATTTGAAAAGGGCCTTTGTGTCTAAAAAGCATTCCGACAATCGAAAGTTGCGGATAATACGAATAAACTTTTGGAATAATCTGGTAAAATTCCTGGGAAGCTAGTCGTTTTTCGGTAAAGCCCGGTCCATCATTATTGTAGATTTTTTCGATTCGGTTTTTGATTTTTTCGTCGACTTTTGCACACGCATAAACTGCAAGATTTCCGCCTTTGGAATGACCGCCAACATAAATTTTCCCTTTTAAATTTGAAGCAGCTTGTGCTAAATAAAGGGCCGCATCAACTTGAGACGGAACTTCATCTAAAATTGCAAGATTACAATCTTCTTTCCAGCCAACAACTGTGTCATCAGTTCCGCGGAATGAAACAAAAAAGTGTTTTTTTTCTATTAAATAAGTGATTGCCGCAAATTGTTCTTCTTTTTGTAAGTCGATTATTGAAGAATAACCTGTAACCGGAATTGAACCAAAACGAACGGTCTGGGCAACTTTTTTTAATAAATCAACTGAAAGTTTATTGATGAGCATTCCTGTGTCGGATCTAGTTTCAAAATCCGGGGTTGCAAAAAAAATGTCGGAAAGTTCTTTTATTGTAATTGTTTTTTTGAAATCCGATTGGGGCAAAAGTCCGTCGTAATTGAGATAAGTGATTTGACATAAAATTAAAGCGTCAATTTCATTAAAAGGAGACGATTCAAAGCTCAAATCTCCGCGCCATTCTACATAATCTACAAAATTTGCCATAATTTAATGATAATCGTTTTTTTTACTTTGTAAAGGTGTCGTTTATTTTACTTTTATTTTATTTTGAAATATAATTTCGATTATGAAAAAAAATTATAAAAAATTGATTTTAATTTCTTTTTTGATTTTTAGTTTGAGTTCAATTTTTGCAAGCGGAAGAAGACAAACTAAATTGTTTTCGCTTGATTCTTCGCTTGGATTTAGAAATATTGTTTTAAAAGAATATGTTTATGCCTCTGACCATACAACGAGTCGACTTGACTGGCAGGCCCCATTTGTTCTGGTTGTGAGTGTTGGCGGAAGATTTAATATTTATAACGCGATTATAGATCTTTCTGTTCTTTCTGCGATTCCTATAAAAATTGGTAAAATGGAAGACTGGGACTGGTTAACTTCATCGGATTATAGCAGGGCGACTAACTATTCTTGTCACGATTTAATTACGAGTAAACATTTTGATGCAGAAGCTAAAATTGGTTATGATTTTAATCTTTTGGATTTTGGAGTCCCTTTTGATTTGAGTATTATTCCTCAGGTTGGATTTTTGTACAGAAATCAAAAATATGAAGCGCAAGACGGATACACACAATATGCTGCTACAGGTTCTTTTTGGGATTCTTCGTTAGATAAAACTTATATAAGAGGAATTGCCTTGACTTATGAGCAAATGGATTTAATGCCTTTTGTTCATTTGGAAACGAATTTTAAATTGGTTGGAGAATCTAACTCTTTAAAAATGTTTTCTGGATTTCGCGGAAAAGTTTTTGCTCGTTTTTATCCGTATATTTATGCTTCTGCGATGGATAATCATTATATGAGATCTTCGAGAACTTCTTATATTGGTTATCAATTTAATGATTATATGAAAGAAGGTAGAGGTTTTTTGGTTGGAACAGAATTGAGCTGGAAATCGTTTTGTATTTCGTTTAGTTATGAATGGTTCAGTGCTTCAAAAGGAAAATCAACAGGGAGAGAAATCGGATCTAATTCTACTTTAGAAAGTTTTAGTACAACACCGGGAACAGATTCTAGTACATTTCAAGCTGCATTTACTTACAGATTTTAAAAATGTTGTCTGTAATAAATTGTTGTAATAATATTTTAAACAAATTAAATTGCTGATTTTAGTAATTTTGGAGGAAATATGAAAAAATCATTTTTAATTGTTTTTACGGCTGTCCTTATGGCTGTATTTTTTTCTTGTTCATCAAAAGAATATAAAATTGGTGACATTGTAATGACAAATGGTTCAGTTTTATCTGTTGAAGAATACAAATCTTATTCCGGAAATGAAAAACCTGTTGCCGTAATTTTTTCTACAACTGGCGCATATCTTGAACAGAATTCTAGTCGCGTTTTGGGGGTTGGACTTTACGGCGCAAAAGAGCCTTTAAGATTTGCAAAACCGGATTCTGACGGTGACAATACAAATATGCTTCACAATCGTGCTGATGTTATAAGTCAGGATTACGATGTCGTTTCTGGAGTTTATCAAAATCAGGGATTTGTAGGCGATTTAGACGGATTTGACAGTTGGAAAGATGTTCTAGAACATGATACAGATGCTGCAAACGGAATGGCAGAAATCTACCCGGCATATAATTTTGCTGTAAATTATGGTTCAAATAATAAATGCAAAAAATTTGATAATAAAAAATGGTATCTTCCTTCTATTGCTGAACTTTATGAACTTTATACAGTTTTGCCAGTCGTTAATGAATCAATTGAAGCGTGTGGTGGGGATAAAATTAAAAATGCCGTTTGGTCAAGTTCTCAGACTTTATACAGAAAAAATGTAGAATTTCATGTGAATATGTCAAATGGTGAAGTTACAGAAGCGTTTAAAGATGCTCAGGCAAATGTAAGAAGCGTTTATCGTTTTGCAAAATAAAATTTTGGAGCTGTGGGGCCTTTTTTTACTTTTTTTACCATTTTTTTAAGTTTTGCAAAATTGTAAATCTTTTAAAAGTGGTTAAACTGTAAACATAAAATAAATAAAAACTTAAAGAAAATTGATATTTTCTCATTGACTTTTTTAGGAGGGTGTAATAAAAACTTTGCCTGGAATAGCGTCAAAGTTTTTATTCACAAGTTTGCGTCGCAAACTTAATTATCTACTGCACATTCTCATTTTATTGCGAATGTGCTTAAAAAAGTCAAATCGGAAATTGATATTTTCTCATTGACTTTTTATAGGAGGACAATATGAAACGGTTTGTAAAAAAATTATCATTTGTTTTTGTTGCATCAGTAGTTTTATTATTGGCTAGTTGTAATGCTCTTGAAGGTGAAAGTGGAGCAGGAAGTTCTTCAAATATTCAAAATATTACCGGAATAAAAAATAGATCTGCTTTGATGAAAATGGCATACAACGGCGGTTCTGTACTTTATAACCCTACAGATTTGGCAACAAGTCAGCTTGCAAAAGGCGTTGTAATTGCCACTCGAATGGGAAAAATAAAAACTACAGATTTAGGAAGCGGAGTTGTTTCTTATTCGGATAAAATTGATGATGCACTTTACGGTTACATTGAAGTAACTGCAATCGACAGAGAATCAATTTCTTTTGATTATTATCAGACTGCGGATTGGGATTCAGATGACGAACTTGGAGTAAAAAAAGGTTCGTACACAATCGAAGCTGGAAAATCTGCTGATTTAAATGGCGATGGTATTCCGGATTTAAAATATGTTGCTCCGGCTGCAAAAAGAGACGGATTTACAAAGGCAATGTATCTTACATTCATTACAGATCCTGAACTTTCGTTAAATTCGTTTATGTATTCTGTAATTCCTCAGCAGTACACAAATTCTGCTTACCCTGGAGGTTTAGTTTGTATCAATACAGACGGTCGATTCATTTACAATAAATACGATGTCGGAACTTCAAATCGTTCTATGATGAAAGGTTTGACTTACGGCGACTATGTTATTGATAATATGGACAATGAATTTAATGTTTATGTTGGTTCAAGATCTTTTTCTTCGGCTCGTTCAGTTGATGATGGTGAATTAAAAACTCTTCAAGGCGATGAAAGCCGAAATCCAGATGATTATGTTTTCAAACCAGAAGAATTTGGAGACAGTTATTCAATTAAAGATTTGTTTAAAAAACTTCCAACTTCAATCGGATTTTCAAGCGATTTTGAATCTAAAACAGTTGTTGAACTCGTAGATGAATTAAATAAAATCATTGAAGATGCAGATTTATGGAAAAAACTTGTAGAAGGCGTTGATTCTCCGGAAGCCGATGATATTCGTCAGAATCTTGAAAAAGACCCGCCAGTAGACAGATTGGATATTGTTGTTGTAAACCGAATTTCTCTTGCAAAAATGTATCCAAACGAATGTCCGGCATTTAATCCGCTTACAAATTCATTCTCTGAAATTTTCCCGTGGTTCTCAGTTTATTTTGGTGAAGTTCCAGTTTCTTCAGAAGACAAAACTGAATGTGATTCTGAAGATTCTTCAACTTCAGTAGAATCAAGAAGTGCCACTTCATCAGAAGGGTCATTTGCCCGCTACATTGAAAGAAAACGACTTGCCGCTCTTCAAAAACTTGAAAATGCAAATGCTTCTCGTGCAGCATCAGATGAAGTTAATCCTCAATATCAGAAATATTTGAATGAAAAAAATGCAATTCTTGAACAATTCAAACAGTGCAAACTTTCAATTGATGTTGTTCCGATTCTTGTTGGATTGATTAAAAATCAGTTCTTAAAAGATCTTACAAATGGTGCCAATGCGTCTGTTCGCGCTGGTATTGGTGGAGATGTTAGCATTTCTTTGCATAACCCACACATTCGTATTCAGCTTTGTATTTTGTCACAATTTGAATTCAACGATAGAATTAAATTTACAACAAAAACAACTTCGCTTTTTGCAAAAGATGATCCGCCGGCAGAAGAGCCAGAAGCAAAAGATGGAAAAATTGATTTGACAAAATGTTCAGAAAGTCAGATTAAAAAGATTTTGGATGACCATAATGATTCCCTTAAACGCTCATTCGGTATTGATAAATGGTATATGGGATTTAAGACAAACGGCGATTTTAGTGCTTCAGCAGATTTTAAACCTTCTGCAGATGCAAAACAGTATCACAAAACTGTAAATCTTTGCCCTCCGTACCCGATTGTTGTAAGTTTCGATGCAAGATTTGATATTCTGTTCAAAACTTCTGCGGTTGTAGAATTTAAAGATGCTTGTTTTGGTGGAATTTATTTATTCGGATTTGATTGTCAGGCAGGTGTTTCTTGGAGTATCCGATGGAAGTGGGGCTTTATTCCTGTTGGAGTTAATGCAAAAAATACAAGTTACTTCAATTTGATTAACAAAGGCGCATGGTTTGCCGGTCAAAAAACTACAAATAAAGACAATTTGGAATACGGTGGCGGTGCAGAATTTATGATTATTCCAATGTTGGAACTTCGCCCTGGATTTGGACTTGGTTTTGATGTTTTGGGTGGCGCAAATCTTTCTGCAACAATTGGTGCTCCATTCTTGTTTGCAATTCCGTCTTATGCTTACTTTGGACTTACAACTTTGCAGAATAAACCGTATTCAAACTTGAACTTTGTAACGGAATTCCAGTCGAAATTTTATGCAAGTATGTCGATTAATGCGGAATTGAATTTCAAAGTTTTGTGGGTTCGAAAAAACTGGCGATGGGATATTGCAAAACTTGGCGATTTTGAAATATTGCTTAAAAAATTCCGATTCGAAAATTTCCAGCTAGTTGACGAACAGGGCCCAGTAATTACAAAAAATCCATTTAAAAAATAATAATTCTTAAAGTATAAGGTGAAAGCCATTCAAAGAGGAAACTTTTTGGGTGGCTTTTTCATTTTGATTTGACTTCTTCCATAAAACACGATTTTTTTATATAATTTTAAAAAATATTTTTGAGGATTTTATATGGAAAAGTTAAAAATTTTACTTGCTAAAGGAAGAATTTATGAATCGGTTTATGAACTTTTAAGTGATGTCGGAATTTCAATTCATCTTCCAGACAGAACATATTTTCCTATTACAAATCAAAAAGATTTAGCATTTCAGGTTGTAAAGCCGCAGATTGCAAGTTATTTGCTCGCAGAAAATAAGGCCGATGTTGGTTTTAGCGGAAAAGATTGGGTTTACGAAAACGGCGTAGAAGATAAAGTTGTAGAAATTATGGATTTAGGATTTGACCCGGTAAGAATCGTTGCTGCAATCCCTGAAACTCGCAATTTTGACGAATTATTAAAATCTAATGTAACAATTGCAACTGAATATCAGTCTTTGAGCAAAAAATGGATTGAATCTAAAAATGTAAAAGGCACGATTTTTAGAACTTGGGGCACAAGCGAAGGTTTCGTTCAGGATACAGAAGATGCGATGGCACAAATTTTAATCGACAACACTTCAACGGGGTCTTCATTAAAAGCAAATCGCCTAAAAATCGTTGACACTTTAATGGAATCTTCAACAAGAATGTACGCTTCAAAAGAAGCAATGCAAGATCCAGAAAAGAAACAAAAAATCTTAGAATTAAAAATGCTTTTCGAAGCGGTTTTAAATGCTCGCGGAAGAGTTATGCTTGAAATGAATGTTTCAAAAGAAAATTTTGACGCTTTGGTAAAGGGCCTTCCTTCAATGCGAAGTCCAACTGTGAGCCCGTTATTTTCTGATAGCGGTTATGCCGTAAAAATCGCCGTAAATAAAAGCGAAGTTCCAACTTTAATTCCAAGATTGCAATCGCTTGGTGCAACTGACATTCTTGAATACGAATTAAGAAAAGTTGTTCAGTAAGGAAATTTTATGAGAAGCGCAACCGTAGAACGAAAAACTGGTGAAACAAAAATCACTTTAACATTAAATTTAGACGGAACTGGAAAGTGTGATGTAAAAAATCCAATCGGTTTTTTTGATCATTTGTTAAAATCGTTTTGTAAACACGGACTTTTTGATCTTTCTGGTTCGTTGGAAGGTGATTTGGAAGTCGATCAGCATCATTTAATCGAAGACACTGGAATTGTGTTGGGCCTTTGTTTTTCTAAAGCGTTAGGCGATTGTGCTGGCATTTTCCGAAGCGGATATTTTATTTACCCGATGGACGAATCTTTGCTTTCTGCTGCAGTTGATTTTGGCGGACGACCGTTTTTGTTTTGTAAACCTGAATTAACAGGAATTCCGTTAGTTTCAATTGGGCAGTCGGGAGTTTCTTCTAGTTTTCAAACTGATTGTTTTGAAGATTTCTGGCAGGCCTTTGTTGCAAATGCTCAGTGTAATCTTCATTTAGAAACAATTCGCGGGCGAAGTGACCACCACAAAATGGAAGGCCTTTTTAAAGCTGCTGCCCGTGCAATCAGAAGTGCCGTAGAAATCGATGAACGCCGAAAAGGTTCAATTCCTTCTACAAAGGGCGTGATTGTATAAAATTCTAACTTTAAATTATTTTCCCATGCTTACGGATTTTTGATAGGCCTTTGTAACCGCTTGAATTACAGAGGCTCTAAATCCAGTTTCTTCTAAGCTTGAAATGCCTTCAATTGTTGTTCCGCCCGGAGATGTTACAGAGTCTTTTAAAACGCCTGGGTGTTTTTGGGTTTGCAAAACTAAATCTGCTGAACCTTTAACAGTCTGAGCTGCGTAAATATAAGCCTGATTTCGTGGAAGTCCGAATTTTACGGCTGCATCTGCAAATGCTTCAATGAACATAAAAACGAATGCTGGCCCTGAACCGCTAACGGCAGTCACGCAATCCATTAAATTTTCAGGGACTTGTTCAACTTTTCCGGTGGTTTCTAAAATCTGTTTAATTTCATCAATTTCTTGTGGCAAAATATTTTGGTTTGCGCATAAAGCGGTCATTCCCTGGGCGATCTGGCAAGGCACATTCGGCATAATTCGAACAAATCTTGCATTTGCAAAAGTTTCGAGTTTCTGAATTGTTATCCCTGCCGCCATAGAAATTACAACCGCGTCGTGCGGAATTTTATCTTTTATCTGAGAAAAAACATCGCCTAAAAAAATCGGTTTTACAGCGATGAAAATATATTTTGCGTCTTTTATTGCGCTGACATTATTTTCTGCAAAATTGCATTTAATTTCTTCTGCAAATTTTTTTGCTTTTTCTGGAGTTCTGTTTGAAACTGTAATTTCTGAAGGATTAAATTTTTTTGCAACTGCACTGATTATGGCTTTTCCCATTGAGCCAGTCCCGATACACGCAATTTTCATATTCGCCTCGATTTTAAATTATTTTGCTAAAAATAAAGTTCCGTTTGCTTTTGATTCGGTTAAATCTTCCAGAATATTTGGTTTTCCGCCGTTTGCCAGAAGAAGAGGAATTCCGTACTGAACAGTTTTTTCTGCCGCCTGAATTTTTGTTTCGATTCCGCCAGTTCCAAAAGAATTTGCTTCCCCGATTTTAATGTTTTTTCGTAAATCAGGAATATTTTCTACAAATTCAATAAGGCTCGCATTCGGATTTGTTTTTGGATTGTCCGTAAAAATTCCGTCGATGTCGCTAAAAAGAATCAGTAAATCTGCCGACCAGATAATCGCCGTTAGAGCACTCAAGTTGTCGTTATCGCCGATAAAAAATTCGTCCGTACTTACAGAATCGTTTTCGTTAATAATCGGAATTACGCCTTCATCAACGAGAGTGAAAATTGTATTCCGAAGATTTAGTGAGCGGTGAGTGTCTTCAAAATCGTCTTTTGTGAATAAAAGCTGGCCAATATGCAAATCCTGGGAAGCAAACGCTTTTCGCCACTGAGAAATTAGTTCAACCTGACCGATTGCGCAAAGTGCCTGTCTAAAATGAATGTCTTTTTTTCGCGACCATTCTTTTAAAGTTGAAACTCCGGAAACCTGGGCTCCCGAGGAAACTAAAACAATTTGCTTTCCCATGTCGATTAATTTTTTGCATTGGCGAGCAAGATTTTCCATAAATTCGATATTTTGCGTTCCGTCTGGTTTTGCAAGTGTATTTGAACCGATTTTTATAACAATTTTTCGTGCTGATTTTAAAGTTTGTGAAATTGAGTGTTCCATTATCTGATTTGACCTTCTCCGTCGATTAAATATTTTGTTGTCGTGAGCGCTTTAATTCCCATTGGCCCGCGGGCGTGAAGTTTTTGTGTACTGATTCCAAGTTCTGCACCAAAACCAAATTCGCCACCATCTGTAAAACGAGTTGACGCATTCACATAAACGCAACTTGCATCAATTTTTTGTTGAAAAAGTTTTGCATTTTTAAGATTTTGCGTAATAATACTTTCGCTGTGTTTTGTATTGTGACTGTTGATGTACGAAATAGCTTCTTTAATTGAATCAACTGATTTTATGCAGCATTCGTAATCTAAATATTCGTTTCCAAAATCCTGTTCGGTAGCTTTAAAAAGTTTTGTGTTTTGTGTTTTTGCAGAATTTAAGATTTCAAAACTAAAATCGTCAGCGTGAAGTGTTACTCTGTCGTTGAATTTTTGAATTAATCCGTTTAAAAATTCTTTTGCAATTTTTTTGTGAACTACAATGCATTCGATTGCGTTACAAACACTCGGCCGTTGAATTTTTGCATTTTCTGCGATATTTAATGCCATCTGTAAATCCGCAGATTCGTCTACAAAAAGATGACAAACGCCGTTTCCAGTTTCGATTACAGGAATTTTTGCGTTCAAAACTACATTTTTAATCAGATTTTTGCCACCACGCGGAAGAACAACATCGATTTTTCCGACTGCATTTAAAATCTGATTTACATCGTCGTGACTGTGCCCCTGATTTTCAACAAGGCTTACTGCTTCCGGAACGCCGTCTTTTTCTTCGCTTAGGGCACTTTTTATAATTTCAACGATTTTTTTATTCGAATTATATGCCGAAGAAGAACCGCGTAAAAGAATTGCGTTTCCACTTTTGTATGCAAGGCAGAACGCGTCAACTGTAACATTCGGGCGGCTTTCGTAAATTATGCAAACGATTCCGAGCGGAACGCGAACCTGGCGAATATTTAGGCCATTCGGAGTTTTCCAGCCGCAAAGTTCTTCACCAATCGGGTCTGTTTGTGAAATTAAGATTTTTATGCTTTCAAGAATTCCGTTAATTCGGTCTTCTGTGAGCGTTAATCGGTCAATTAGCGATTCTTTTGTGCCTTCTTTTTTTGCATTTTCAATGTCGATTTTATTCGCCTGCAAAATTTGGTCTTTGTTTTCGCTGATTTTTTGAAAAACTTTTAAAAGTGCACGATTTTTTTGTTCTGTGGTTTGTAAGGCTAGTTTTTGTGAGCCGATTTTTAGGGAATCTGTAACTTTTTGTAAATCCATTTTTAATTAATAATTTGCTAGAAAATACATTCCAAGCAGAACGGCGTTTTTGAATTTTTGATCCGGCCATTCAGGTTTTCTTGGAAGATTTTGAACGAAGCAATAAAAAATTCCAAATTCTGGATCGATTCTGAGAGAATATTCGCAAAAATCTGGAGCTTTTGCCTGTCCGCCGAACATTAAGAAAACTGAAGCATCAATTATTTCTCTGAATGTTTCGTAAGTTTCGAGCCAATTTATTTGTTCAGAAAAGAGATTTTCAAGTTGGAAAAGAATTTGTTGCTTTACGGCAATATCTGATTTTTCAACCCAAGTTTTTTGAATTAAAAGTTGAAGATTTTTTTTGAAACTTTCTGTGAGTTTTGAAATTTCTTGTTCAGAAAG
>CAVHIX010000017.1:14524-15888 GCA_963636135.1 Anaerovoracaceae bacterium | reverse complement strand
AAATATGATTTTAAAATTGAAAATAAATTTCTTTTTTCGCAAATTAAAGAAAATAAAATGCTTCAAAAGGTGAGTCTTCCGGGGCAATCTTCAAATGAAAATTCGTTCTTTTTATATGCCGTAAATGAAAATTTAAATTATCTTGTAAAAAAAGTTCCAGTTGAAAATACCCTAAAATTTCAAACTGGATTTTTAATTCTTATCGAAAATGTTGAAAGTTATTTTACAACAATGTCGAATTACGAATATTCTTCGATTTATGATGAAGAAACCGATTGTATCAAGGGAAAATATTTTGAAAATAAAATTCAAAATTATATTTCAAAAGAAGAACCGATTATAATCGTTATGTGCAGCATTCAAAATATTACGGAAATAAATGAACAATTCGGATACAAAACTGCGAATGAAGTTTTAACAAAATTTTCGGAAATTATAAAAAATTGTTCGCAAATTGCAGAAATTTTTAAACTTTCGTATTCGTCGTTTGGATTTATTCTTGATGCCTCATCTCAGTCTTCAATTAAAGGGCTTTTTAATGCAATCCGCCGGGAATGTGAACAGTTTTTTACTGAAAAAGAGATTCCGATAAAATCGCGTTTGGGATACACGGTTACTGATTCAAGTAAAAAATCTGCCCAGGAATTTATAGACGATAGCATTTCAAATATGATGCTTGATAAAACTTTTTTTAATTTGGTTTAGAAGTTGGCCCTTGAAAGTGGGGAGCCGATCCATAATCCTTCGACTAAAAAATCCTTTTTTTCACCTTCAATTAAAAATTGAACGCTGTTTACGGTTGAAAATTCTGTTGCTGTAAAAACGATTTGTTGCAATTGTGCCGAATAGCCGTCGCTTCCAAAATTCTGATTAAAAACGAATGCTTCGTTGAAGTTTAAAGTTGCAATTCCATTTTTAACGCTTGCTCCGATTAATTTTGTGCCTTCCGGAATTAATGTGCGGAATTTGTCGGATGGGGAAGTGCCTTTTAAAAGCGTTTTGATTGCGTCTGTTAGCGGAGAATCAGTTTTTTCTACGGATTTTGTAACTGGTTTTCGAACAATTGAGCCGTCAGAATCGATTTCTACAAAATAAAGCGTAATATTTCGGTTTTGAGTTTTTGGCGCGATTTCTTTTTTTTCTGATTTAGATTTTTGCGGATTTTCTAGAGTTTTTGTTTCAGTTTTAATTTCTTCTTTTATTGGTTCAGATTCTTGTAAATCTTGTGATTCCTGTTTTTCTTCTGCGGAAGTCGTTAATTCTATCTGGAAATTTTCAGTTTCTTCTGTTTCTGATTCAGTTTCGGATTCTGTATTTTTTGGAACGGTTTTATTTTGTGCGGACGATTTTTCTTCGTTAAAAAG
>CAVHIX010000017.1:0-14508 GCA_963636135.1 Anaerovoracaceae bacterium | reverse complement strand
CCTACATTCGTTGAAATTTTTTGCCAGTTTATAACAAAAAGAAGAATTACGATTAAAAAAGCCAAAAGCCAGCACGCAAATTTTAGTCCGTCTTGTTTTTTTTGTTTAGGTGATTTTTCTTTTTTTTCTGCCATAGTAGACCTTAAACTTTGATTTTTAAATAATTATAAAATATTATACAGTCTTTATCAAACATTTTCAAAAATAAAATTTTAAACTTGAAAATAAATTTTTAATTTGCTAGAATGAAATAAATATTGGCAAAGAGGTCATAAATGATTTTATGCAAATCGCATAATTTTGTTTATGGCCTTTTTTCGTTTTACGGAGTTTAAAAAAGAGGTAATTATGTGTGGATTTGTAGGTGCTTTTGATTTAAATAGTGGTTCAAAACCAATTGATGAAGGTTTGAAAGAAGAATTAAGAAGTCAGGTTTTGGAAATGTCAAAAAAGATTCGACACAGAGGTCCGGATTGGAGTGGCGTTTACACTGGCGAAAATGCGATTTTAAGCCACGAACGACTTTCTATTGTTGACCCTCTTTCTGGAAAGCAGCCTTTAGTTAGCGATGACGGAAAAATCATTCTTGCGGCAAACGGCGAAATCTACAACCACAAAGAAATTCGAAAAGAATTTGAAGGAAAATACAATTTTAAAACTCAGAGTGATTGCGAGGTAATCATTCCACTTTATAAAAAATTTGCTGCACAAGGCGGCGATTTTAAAGCGATGATTGAAAAATTAAGCGGAATTTTTGCTTTTGCCCTTTACGATTCGCAAAACGATGTTTATTTGATTGCCCGCGACGAAATTGGTGTAATTCCGCTTTATCAAGGCTGGGACAAGGCTGGGCGGTATTATGTTGCATCTGAACTTAAGGCTTTGGAAGGCGAGTGCCAGACAATTGAAGAATTTCCGAATGGGCATTATTTGTATTCAAAAGACGCAAAAGTTACAAAATGGTATTCTCGCGATTGGGAAAGTTTTGATTTTGTAAAAAATAGTCCAAAGGCAACCGACGAAAAAGGTGATGTGATTAATCCATCTGTAATTGAAAAAGTAAAGTTTGGGCTTGAAAATGCGGTAAAATCTCAGCTTATGAGTGATGTTCCGTACGGAGTTTTGCTTTCTGGTGGCTTAGATTCTTCGATTATTGCAGCGATTACTCAAAAATATTCTAAAAAGCGAATTGAATCTGATTCAAAAGAAGAAGCGTGGTGGCCTCAGTTGCACTCGTTTGCAGTTGGTCTTGAAGGCTCTCCAGATTTGGTTGCTGCAAAAAAAGCTGCTGAATACATTGGAACGGTTCATCACGAAGTTCATTTTACAATTCAGGAAGCTCTCGACGCCTTACCGGATGTAATTTATCACATTGAAACTTACGATATTACGACTGTTCGTGCTTCTACACCGATGTATCTTTTGGCACGCGTTATAAAATCTATGGGAATTAAAATGGTTTTGAGCGGCGAAGGAAGCGATGAACTTTTTGGCGGATATTTGTATTTTCACAAGGCTCCGAATGCAAAGGAATTCCATGAAGAATTGGTTCGCAAAATGAGTAAACTTCACCTTTACGATTGTCTTCGTGCAAATAAATCGCTTATGGCGTGGGGAGTTGAAGGCCGTGTTCCATTCCTTGATAAAGATTTTATCGACATTGCAATGAGTTTAAATCCGACTGACAAAATGAACATTAAAATGCCAGATGGAAAACAGAGAATGGAAAAATGGATTTTGCGAAAAGCATTTGAAGATATGCTTCCGGAAAGTATCTGCTGGCGACAAAAGGAACAGTTCAGTGATGGTGTTGGCTATAATTGGATTGATACTCTTAAAAAAATAACTGAAGAAAAGGTAAGTGACGCAGAATTTGCCCGTCGCGAAAACAGATTCCCAGTAAATCCTCCAAAAACAAAAGAGGAATATTATTACCGTGAAATCTATTCAAGATTCTTCCCTAGCGATAGTGCTGCAAAAGTTGTTCCGCACGAAGCTGGAGTTGCTTGTTCCACTGCAAAAGCACTTGAATGGGATGCCGCCTGGAAAAATATGGATGAACCTTCTGGGCGTGCAATTAGCGGAGTTCACGATAAGGCGTATTAAAATCGTTTGATTTCGTTTTATAAAAAATAAAAAATCCCGTACTTTGAAGAAATTTTTTGGTACGGGATTTTTATTTTAACTGTCATATTTCAAATTAAACTTTGATAAATCAAGTTTTGATAAATCAAGTTTTGATTATTGATCTGAAAAAAGTGAAGTTGAAAGGTATCGGTCTCCTGAATCTGGAAGAAGGGCTACAATCACTTTTCCTTTATTTTCTGGGCGGGAAGCGATTATTTTTGCCGCTTTCAATGCCGCTCCCGAAGAAATTCCGACTAAAATTCCTTCTGTGTGGGCAAAAAGTCTTCCTTCTGTGAAAGAATCTTCATTTTCGATTGCAAGAATTTCGTCGTAGATTTTTGTGTTTAAAACATCTGGCACAAATCCCGCTCCAATTCCCTGAATCTTGTGTGCGCCCGCGATTCCTTTTGATAAAACTGGACTTGTTGCAGGTTCAACGCCAATAATTTTTACATTCGGATTTTTGCTTTTTAAAAATTCACCAACGCCTGTGATTGTTCCGCCAGTCCCGATTCCTGCGATAAAAAAGTCGATTTTTCCGTCTGTTTGTTCCCAGATTTCCGGTCCCGTAGTTTTTCTGTGGATTGCAGGATTTGCCGGATTTACGAATTGGCCTAAAATTACAGAACCCGGAATGGATTTTTTTAATTCTTCAGCTTTTTCGATTGCGCCTTTCATTCCTTTTGCGCCTTCTGTTAAAACGATTTGGGCCCCATACGCTTTTAAAAGATTTCTTCGTTCAACGCTCATTGTTTCCGGCAAAGTTAAAATTGTTTTGTAGCCTTTTGCAGTTGCAACGAACGCAAGCCCGATTCCAGTATTTCCTGAAGTTGGCTCGATAATTGTAGCTCCCGGTTTTAAAAGGCCCTTTTCTTCGGCATCTTCAATCATTGCAAGTGCAGTTCGGTCTTTTACGCTTCCAGCCGGATTTAAATATTCTAGTTTTGCAAGAATTGTTGCATCTTTAATGTTGCTAGCTTTTGAATAATTGTTTAATTGCAAAAGTGGAGTTTTTCCGATTAATTCCAAAACGCTTTGTTTAATATCACTCATATAAATCTCCTAGTAATTTAGTAGGTAATTGAAATATAAAATTCTTTTCCTACTTTGTCAATAGGATTTGTTTAATCAGATTTTAAAAATCAAACTTTTATTTTTATAAGATTGAACAAATTTAAAAAAATCGTTATTATCTTATTAATTACTTTTCATCAAAGGCGATGTGAGTATTCATTTTTGAAGTGGATACTCATGTCGCTTTTTTATTTTAAATTTTTTATAGTGGAAGGTGTCTTTATGAATATTCCAGAAATGTTTGGTTCGAATGTTTTTAATCAACAGGTGATGCAGGAACTTTTGCCAAAAGAAACTTTTAAAGCTTTGAAACGCACTCTTGAACACGGCGAAAGTTTACAGATTGAAGTTGCAAATCAGGTTGCTCACGCGATGAAAGAATGGGCAATTTCTAAAGGGGCAACGCATTATACTCATTGGTTTCAGCCATTGACCGGAGTTACTGCCGAAAAACACGATAGTTTTATTTCCCCTTGTTCGGATGGTTCTGTAATTATGGAATTTAGCGGAAAGGAACTTGTAAAAGGTGAACCTGATGCTTCTTCTTTTCCGAATGGCGGGCGGCGCGCAACTTTTGAGGCAAGAGGATACACGGTTTGGGACCCGACTTCCTATCCGTTTATAAAGGAACATTCGCTTTGTATTCCGACTGCATTTTGTGCGTATACCGGTGAAGCGTTGGACAAAAAAACTCCACTTTTGCGTTCAATGGAAAGTTTAAACGAACAGGCACTCAGAATTTTAAAACTTTTTGGAAGTTCAGCGGTTCATGTTAGTACGACGATGGGCCCGGAACAAGAATATTTTTTGGTTGACGAAGATTTATATTTAAAACGAAAAGATTTAGTTATGACTGGAAGAACTTTATTCGGTGCAAAACCCGCTAAAGGCCAGGAATTAGACGATCAATATTTTGCCGCAATTAAACCTCGAATCGTTTCTTTTATGGCAGAATTAAATGAAGAACTTTGGAAACTCGGAATTTATGCCAAAACTGAACACAACGAAGCCGCTCCTGCCCAGCACGAAATGGCCCCAATTTTTACAACTTCAAATATTGCAAGCGATCAGAATCAGCTCACAATGGAAATTATGAAAAAAGTTGCCCGAAAGCACAAAATGGTTTGCCTTTTGCACGAAAAACCTTTTGCCGGCGTAAATGGTTCTGGAAAGCACAATAATTGGTCTCTTTGCACAAACGAAGGCGAAAATCTTTTTTCACCGGGAAAAACTCCTCGCGAAAATGCACAGTTTCTTCTATTTATTGCAGCTGTTTTAAAGGCCGTTGACGAAAATCAGGATTTGCTTCGAATTACAGTTGCGAGTGCTTCTAATGATCATCGTTTGGGCGGATTTGAAGCGCCACCTGCAATTATGTCAATTTATTTGGGCGACGAACTTGAAGCGGTTTTAAAATCGATTAAAGATGGAACTCCGTACAAATCTGATTCAAATCAGAAAATGAATATTGGCGTTGATGTTTTGCCTGCAATTCCAAAAGATTCTACAGACCGAAACAGAACAAGTCCTTTCGCATTCACTGGAAACCGTTTTGAATTCCGTTCGGTTGGTTCTTCCCTTTCAATTTCTGGGCCAAATACAACATTAAATTCAATTTTGGCTTATTCCTTAAAACAGTTTGCAGATGAATTGGAAAAAGCTTCTGATTTTGAAAGTGAATTGAAAAATCTTATAAAACGCGAAATTACTGCCCACTGGCGAATTGTTTTTGACGGAAACGGTTATGCTCAGGATTGGATAAAAGAAGCTGAAAAACGCGGACTTTTGAATTTAAAAAATCTCCCGGAAGCGATGAGTCATTATCTTGACAAAAAAAATATTGACCTTTACACGACTCTTGGCGTTTATTCCCAGATTGAAATGCAAAGCCACTACGACATTAAGCTTGAAAAATACAGCCGAACAATAAATATTGAAGTTGAAATTATGACAGAAATGATTTACAAACAGATTTTGCCTTCAACTTTCAAATATATGGAAAGTCTTGCCGAATCCGTAAAAAATATTACAACCGTTTGTCCGGATTTGGATTGTTCTTCGCAAAAAGATTTGTTAAAAACGCTGAATCTTTTGGCAAATAATTTAAAAACAAAAACAGAAGAACTTTCAAAAATTCATCTTGAAACAAAAGAATTAAGCGATAATATGAAAATCGCGACAATTTACGCTCAAAAAATCTTACCAAAAATGGCAGAAGTTCGTGCCGTTGCCGATCAGATTGAGCCTTTGTTAAGTGAAGAATGTAAACCATTCCCAAATTACGAAGATTTGTTGTTCAGCATTTAAAGATAAAAAATATATGTACTTTTTTTTTGAAATGTTGTATAATAATATTGATTTCTAAGGAAATCATTTAAAAAAGTCATTAAAAAAATGGAGGAGTGAAATGTCACTCAAGAAAACTTTTTCTAAAGACGGAAAAACTTGTAATGTTACATTTACAGTTACTGCAGAAGCTGCTCAGGGTGCAAAAAAAGTAAACATTGCAGGCGATTTTAACAGTTGGTCTAGTACAGATACACCTTTGAAACAAGCAAAAGATGGTTCTTTTTCTGTAAAACTTGCTTTGGAAGCTGATAAAGAATATCAATTCAGATATCTTTTAGACGGATATAAGTGGGAAAACGATTGGAAAGCAGACAAATATATCCCTGCTCCATATTCAAATGCAGATAATTCTGTAGTTGTTACAAAAAAATCATCTAAATAATCTAGATTATGTTGAACCGGTCGTTGTGGCCGGTTTTTTTGTGTCTCTTAAAAATTCTTATACTTTATTAAGATTTAGAATTCTGTTAGAATAAAGCTATGAAAAATAAGCTTATTTTCTTCTCGACAATTTTTCTTTTTATAAATTTAATTTTTTCTTGTTCGAATTCTGTGATGGGATACGGCGTGGTTCTCTGGAATTTTAAGGAATACGGAATTTTAGACGGCGATATTGTTCCGGTTTTTATTCGTTCAAATATTTCAAAAGTTTATGTAATCGGAAATAAAAATACAAATGAAAAAATTGAAGTTCCGCTTTGGAGTATTACTGAACCTGAGTCAGAAAGAAAAGCAAAAAAAACTGCCCAAAAATATGCAGATTTTAATCATACTTATGCGAGCGTGGCTTTAGACGGACTTCCGATGCGGGATGAACCTGTGAATACTTCAAAACAGGTTTACAGATTGCGGCAGGATGAAGTTGTAAAAATCCTTTTTAAAGGAAAAGGCCAGGCCCCGATGTCTGGAAAAAAGGCCTTGGAAGGCGATTGGCTTAGAGTTTTAACAAAAGACGGAACTCAAGGCTGGTGTTTTTCGTATAATCTTCGGTTGTTTAAAACTGATCAAAATGGAAACGCGATAATTGAAAATGTTGAATCTGAAGAAAATACTCAAAATGAAGATTTTGAACTTTTGTTGCAGTCAAAATGGTATCCGGATTCTTATAAAAATATGATTAAAGCTGGCCGCGTTGATATTCAGTGGTTAAATCCGGCTTATTATTTTACTTTTGATGTTGAAAATCAAAAAATCAGTTTTACAATGCCAGAAATTTCTAAAATTTGGGATTATAAAGGCGTTTCGCAGAATAAAGATGGAACTTACAGTTTGAATGAAATTCCGATTCGGATTACGGTTAAAAATCGTGGATTTATCGTTGTTCGTTACACTGGCGAAGACGGCAAACCTGAAGATTTTAATTTGGTTCCGATTTCTGAAGATTTAAATGAGATTATTAATAATGAACTTGCCCGCCGCGAAGAAGAATTTATGCAGATTTATAATTTTGCATCAAATTTAAAAAGTTCAAGTTATGGTTCTTTGAGTTTTGAAGAAAATCATAATTTTAAATGGAATAATAATCGGCTTTTGGTAAATCAAGGTTTTGTTTCTAAAAATGCAAAAACAAATGGAAAAGTTGAAATAAAATATTTTATCAGTAAAAAACTTTCTTCAATTTTTGACGGCGTTTTAACTTTTAAATTTGAAGGAATGAATGGCGAATTAAATTTCTTGTATAAAATCGAAGAAACTGGTTTGAGATTGGAAGATGCTCGAGGGGCAACAATCAATAATAATATGGTTGTAAATCGTTCTTCAAGTCCGGTTGTAATTTTCTTTAGTAAAGTGGAATAATATGGCATTTGTACAATTTTCTCAGGTTTCATTGGCATTTGGCGATAGAGATATTTTAAAAAATGTAAGTGTAAATATGCAGACAGGCACGAAAGCATCTTTAACGGGCGTAAATGGGGCTGGAAAATCAACTTTAATCAAAGTAATGGCGGGTTTAATTCAGCCTGATTCCGGAAAAAGAGTTTGTTCAAAAGATGCAAGAATCTCTTATCTTCCGCAGAACGGGCTCACTCATCAGGGGCTAACTTTGTGGGAAGAAGCGGATAAGGCCTTTTTGTTTGGGTACGACCTTCAGCGAGAAATTGACGAACTTGGCGAAAAATTAAAAACAAATCCGGCTAATATGCAGGCTTTAATTGAAAAACAAAGCGAATTAATTACGGAACTTGAAAATTCTGGTTGGCATAGGCGTGAAGCGGTTCAGGAAAGCGTTTTGCTGGGATTGGGTTTTAAAAGAGAAGATTTTTCTAAAAAAACGGAAACTTTTTCTGGCGGTTGGCAGATGCGAATTGCGCTTGCAAAAGTTTTAATGCAAAATCCGGATATTTTACTTTTGGACGAACCTACAAACTATCTTGATCTTGAAGCAAGAACTTGGCTTGAATCTTTTTTGTTAAATTATAAGGGCGCTTTTTTGCTTGTAAGTCATGACCGCTATTTTTTGGATGTGACTGTAAATGAAGTTTACGAACTTTTTAACGGTGAATTAAAGCACTATAAAGGAAATTTTACAAATTACGAAAAAATCCGTGAAATTGAATTAAAAACTTTAATTTCTGAATATGAAAAGCAGCAGGAAGAAATTGCAAAATTAGAAGATTTTATTCGCAGGTTTGGGGTTCAGGCGACAAAAGCTGCGCAGGCCCAGGACAGGCAAAAGGCGTTAGATAAAATCCTGGAAAATAAAATTGAAATTCCTGAAAGTTTGAAAAAAATCCATTTTAGTTTTCCCCAGGCTCCTCACTCTGGAAAAATCGTTTTGCGGCTGGAAAATGTTTCAAAATCGTATGATAAAAAAACGAATGTTTTAAATAATGTAAATCTTGTTTTGGAAAATGGCGAGCGGCTTGTTGTCTGTGGTGGAAATGGCGAAGGAAAATCGACTTTGCTAAAAATAATTTCTGAAACTGATAAGGACTTTTCGGGGAATGTTGTGCTTGGTTCCGGGGTGAAAATCGGGTATTTTAGCCAGGATAACGCGGAAACGATAAAGGGTGCAGAATCTGTTTTGGATTATGTGGAAAGTAGGGCCCCAACCGAACTTGTGCCAAAGGTTCGAAATCTTTTGGGGGCATTTTTGTTCCGCGGGGACGATGTTTTTAAATCGCTTGATGTTTTGAGCGGTGGTGAAAAATCGAGAATTGCACTTTTAAATCTTTTGCTCAGCGCAAATAATCTTTTAATTTTGGATGAACCGACGAATCACCTTGATATGCATTCAAAAGATGTTTTGCTTGATGCCTTAAAGGATTTTGGCGGAACTGTAATTTTTGTAAGTCATGACCGTGGATTTATTGAAGGCCTTGCGACAAAAGTTCTGGAACTTAAAAATGGAAAATATCGCGAATTTCCGGGGGACTATGTTTATTATCAGGAACGATTAAAGGCTGAAAGTGAAGGCTCTGTTGGGGATTTTAATTTTTCTTCGAATGTGCAAAAAAATCAAAGTTCAGTTAAAATAGAAGAAAATGCAGAAAACGCAAAAACTGCCGGAAAATTGAGTTGGGAAGAGCAAAAAAAGATTGAAGCAGAAAAACGAAAAGCCGAAAAATTAGTTTCAAAAATTGAAGAAGAAATTGAAAAGGCGGAAAATGAAAAATCTCTTTTAGAAACTAAAATGTCAAATCCGGATGTTTATTCAAATGGGGCAAAAGCAAAGCAGGTTCAATCTCAAATCGATGAACTTGCCAAAAAAATAGAAGAATTAAACCTTGACTGGGAAAAAGCCATGGAAAGTATAATGTAGAAAGGGGGAATTATGAAAGTTTTAGTTATTGGTGGAGCCGGTTATATCGGAAGTCATGTTGTAAAGGAATTAATGAAAGCTGGACACTCGGTTACAGTTTTTGATAATTTGAGCAGTGGATTGCGACAAAATCTTTTTAAAGAAAACGATTTTATTTACGGAAATATTTTAATCACTGAAGATTTGGATAATGCATTTTCTCGCGGATTTGATGCTTTTGTTCATCTTGCGGCGTTTAAGGCGGCTGGCGAAAGTATGGTAAATCCGGAAAAATATTCTGTAAATAATATAAACGGAACTTTAAACATTATGAATGCGGCTGTAAAACACAATTGTTTAAAAATGATTTTTAGTTCTAGTGCGGCAGTTTTTGGGGAACCGCAATATTTACCAATCGATGAAGATCATCCTAAAAATCCTATGAATTATTACGGATTTACAAAATTAAAAATTGAAGAATTTATGAGCTGGTACGACAAAATTAAAGGCCTAAAATTTGCGGCATTGCGATATTTTAATGCTGCCGGTTACGACCCAGAAGGAATCGTTTGCGGTCTTGAACAAAAACCTGAAAATCTTTTGCCACGAATTATGGAATGTGCCTGCGGAATGCGAAAAGAATTAAAAATCTTTGGTACGGATTACGATACTCGAGACGGAACTTGTATTCGCGATTATGTTCATGTTACGGATTTGGCAATCGCGCATGTAAAAGCGTTGGAATATATCAGCAAAAATAATCAGAGTATAAAATTAAATCTTGGAACAGAAAAAGGCACAACCGTAAAAGAACTTTTAGAGGCCAGCCGAAGAATTTCAAAGCGGGAAATTAAGGCCCTCGACGATGCTAGACGCCCTGGAGATCCTGCAAGTTTGTATGCAACTTCCGCATTGGCAAAAAAACTTTTGGGCTGGGAACCAAAATATTCAGATGTTGACACTTTGGTTTCTACAACTTGGAATGTTTATAAAAATCAGGTTAAATAATCAGGCGAAAATATGAATCAGGAAAATTATAAAAAATTACAAGATTTTGTTTCTTCTTCAGAAAATGAAATGGTCGAACTTGAAAAACTTTTGACTTCGGTTCCGGCTTTAGCTCCAGAAAATGGTGGCGACGGTGAAACAAAAAAGGCTGATGTTCTGGAATCTTATTTAAGAAATCTTGGCTTTACGAATATTGAACGGTTTGAAGCTCCGGATGAAAGGGTTTCTTCAAAAAAAAGGCCTTCTCTTGTGGTGACACTTCCTGGTGAAAGCGATGAATATTCGGTTTGGTGTATGGCGCATTTGGATGTTGTTCCGGTTGGCGATAAATCTGTTTGGCAGACTGATCCTTGGTGTGCAACTGTAAAAGACGGAAAAATTTTTGGTCGTGGCGTAGAGGACAATCAGCAGGGGCTTGTAAGTTCAGTTTTTGCCGGTCTTGCGTATTTAAAAAACGGAATAAAACCTTCGCACACTGTAAAATTTTTGTTTATGGCGGATGAAGAATGTGGTTCAAAATTCGGGGTAATTTGGCTTTTGCAGAATACAAATCTTTTTAGAAAAAATGATTTAATTTTGATTCCGGATGGCGGAGATTCTTTGGGGCAAACGATTGAAATTGCTGAAAAAAATATAATCTGGTTTAAATTTCATGTTTACGGAAAACAGGTTCACGGAAGTCGCCCTGACCAGGGGAAAAATGCCTGTCTTGCCGCCGCAAATTTGACTGTAAAATTAAATGGATTAGAAAAAGTTTTTAACAAAACTGATAAAATGTTTGAGCCGGAGAGATCAACTTTTCAGCCGACAATGCGATTTTCAAATGTTGAAGGCGTAAATATTATTCCTGGCGAGGATGTTTTCTGTTTTGATTGCCGGGTTTTGCCTTGCTATTCGCTTGAAATGGTTATTTCTGCGGTTGAAAAACTTTGCAAAGAATGTGAAGACGAATTTGGAGTTCAGGTTTGTTATGAAATTTTGCAGCAAAGTGAAAGTCCTGCCACGCCAAAAGATGTAAAAGTCGTTCAAAAACTTTCAGAATCGATTAAAAATGTTCATAATATCGAACCAAAATTAATCGGAATTGGGGGTGGAACAGTTGCCGCAGAATTCAGACGATTGGGATACGATTGCGCGGTTTGGAGTACGCTCGACGAATGCGCCCATATGCCAAACGAATATTGCAAAATTGAAAATATCGTAAAAGATTCAAAAACTTTGGTATATCTTTTTTCAATTTAAATATAAAATAAAAGAATGAGACGAGTTCAGAAAAATATTGTAAAAATTTTATCATTTTCGCTGATTTTTTTAACTTCTTGTACAACGATGGCGGATTATAATTACAAAAATATAAATCTTGCACTGAACGAAAATCGTTTTGAAGATGTGCACGAAGAATTGGAATATCCGCAGAAAAAACTTTATTCCGGGAATGATAAATCTTTAAAATATTTGGATTTGGGGCTCGTTTCTCATTATTCAAAAGATTTCCAAAAATCAAATGAAGAATTAGAAAGCGCGGAAAAACTTTTTGAAAAAAATAGCGCAAAAAGCATAAGTCAGGAAGTTTCTTCAACTTTTTTAAACGATAATGTAATCGATTATTCGGCGAGTTTGTACGAAGATATTTATTTAAATATTTTTATGGCGTTAAATTATATTTCTTTGCAAAAATTTGATGATGCAATGGTTGAAGTTCGAAAATTTGATACAAAATTAAAATCGATTTCTTCAAAAATGCAGGTTCAAATTGAAAATCAGCGTCGTGAATTAAAAGAAAACAGCACTTCAATGCCAAAAGGCGATTTTAAATTCCACAATAGTGCCCTTGCCCGATATTTGAGTATGATTCTGTACAGAACTGATGGCGACTATTCGAATGCGCAAGTCGATTTAAATCTTTTAAAAGAAGCGTTTTCTTTGCAAAAAAATGTTTACGATTTTGACTATCCGAAAGAAGTTGAAGATGAACTGAATGTAAAAAAATCTGATGCGCATTTAAATATTTTTGCATTTACTGGGAAGGGCCCTATCAAAAAAGAAGAATCGGTTTCGCTTTATTGTGTAAATGCGTTTTATAAGGTTGCAACTCCAACTATGGAATCCCGGGATTCTGATATTTATGGCGTAAAAGTTGAAATAACTGATGAAAATAATCAGATTGTTCAGACTAAAAATTTAGCATTAATCGAAAATATTGAAAATATCGCGTTTGAATCTTTTAATCAGGAAAGTGCGGCGATAATCGGAAAATTGCTTGCCCGAATGGCGGTAAAAATTTCTTCTGCGGTTGCATTTGATACTTTGGCAAAAAAAAATGATAACGGTATTTTTTCAGTTTTAGGCCTTTTTTCAAAAGTTGTGTCGTTTGCAAGTGAAAGAGCCGATGTTCGTTGTTCGCATTTTTTTCCGAAGAAGGCTTATGTTTCGGGAATAAATCTTACTCCGGGAACTTATAATGTTTCTATAAAATATCTTTCAAAAAGGGGTGGGGTTTTATATTCCGACGAATACGAAAATTTTTCGGTTCAGAAAGGCAAATTGAATTTTGTGGAAGGCATTTGTCTTCGGTAAAATTTTTCAATTTTTAATTAAAATACTTTTATAAATTTTTCATATATTGTAAAATAGCGTTGACATTTTTTGTCAGGAGTTAAACGAATTATGAAAAACGCTTATGTAAATCGTATTTGGGAAGAAGTAAAAGCTAAAAACCCAAATGAACCTGAATTCCTTCAGGCTGTAGAAGAAGTTTTGACAACACTCGATCCAGTTGTAGATCAGATGCCAGAACTCGAACCAAACGCAATTCTTGAAAGACTTGTTGAACCTGAAAGAGTAATTCAGTTCAGAGTACCTTGGATGGACGACAAAGGAAATTACCATGTAAATCGTGGTTTCCGTGTTCAGTACAACAGTGCAATCGGTCCTTATAAAGGAGGACTTCGTTTTTCTAAAGAAGTAAACCTTTCAGTTTTGAAATTCTTAGGATTTGAACAGGTTCTTAAAAATTCTTTAACAACACTTCCAATGGGCGGTGGAAAAGGTGGTTCAGACTTCGATCCACACGGAAAATCAGACAAAGAAGTTATGCGTTTCTGCCAGTCATTTATGACAGAACTTTATCGCCATATTGGTCCTGATACAGATGTTCCAGCTGGAGACAAAAATGTTGGTGGACGCGAAATCGGTTATCTTTTCGGTCAGTATAAGAGAATCCGCGACGAATACACTGGAGTTTTAACAGGAAAAGGACTTACATTCGGTGGTTCTTTGATTCGTACAGAAGCTACAGGTTACGGATTGATTTACTTTGCTCAGGAAATGCTTAAAAAAGTTGGCCAGGATTTCAAAGGCAAAACTTGCGTAGTTTCTGGTTCTGGAAATGTTGCAGAATATGCTTGTGAAAAACTTATTCAGCTTGGTGCAAAAGTTGTAACACTTTCTGATTCAAACGGATACATTTACGATGCAGACGGCATTACTCAGGAAAAACTTGACTGGGTAAAAGAACTTAAAGGTGTTCGCCGCGGTCGTATTTCTGAATATGCAAAACAGTTCCCTTCTGCAAAATACTTTGAAGGTAAAAAAGTTTGGGAAGTAAAATGTGACTGTGCATTCCCATGTGCTACACAGAACGAACTTTTAGGCGAAGATGCTCAGAAACTTTTGGACAACGGTTGTAAACTTGTTGCAGAAGGAGCAAATATGCCTTCTAACATCGATGCTGTAAATAAATTCCTTGCTGCAAAGATTCTTTATGCTCCAGGAAAAGCTTCTAACGCTGGTGGTGTTGCAACATCTGGTCTTGAAATGAGCCAGAACTCAGAACGCCTTTCTTGGTCAGCTGCAGAAGTTGATGAAAAACTCCACAACATCATGATTAACATTCATAACAATGCTTATGACACTGCTGTAAAATTTGGTGCAAAAGAAGGAAATTGGGTTAACTATGTTGCTGGTGCAAATATTGCAGGTTTCGTAAAAGTAGCCAATGCAATGGTAGCCCAGGGATTGGTATAATCTGATTTTAATCTAATCTTATTTTAAGATAATTAGAAAAAACTGCTGTAATGATTTTCGTTATGGCAGTTTTTTTTGTGAATTTTGATTTTTTTATGGCGGAACTGTGATATAATTTAAGGCACAAAATATGAAACTTCCTGAAGTCAATGAACAGCAAAGTTCTGTAAATATAGAGTGCC
>CAVHIX010000016.1:0-16159 GCA_963636135.1 Anaerovoracaceae bacterium | reverse complement strand
TATTTAAAAAATAAACGCCGGGTGCAATTTCTTTTTGAATCAGATTTTTTAATTTTTTGTTTGATTCTGCAAAAATCCGATTTTTTTCATTAAGATGCAAAACATACCCTTTGTACAAAACGGCCCCAGAATAAGAAGCGTGCCATTCTTCAAGGTTGATTTTTAAACTCTGCGGAATTTGATAAGAAGAATATTCTTCGAGAGTGGTCAAAATTTTTTCGACTGTAAACCCATTTGAAAATGATTGAGAGACTGATTTTTTGTCGAGTTCAAATTGCGCGATAAAATTGCAGTTTACAATTTTTAAAAACGGAATAAATTTTATAAAATCCGCAAGAATAAGGCCCGGAAGGATTGTAATGCTCGTTCCCGCGTCAATATTTAAAACTTTTTTGTATTCCGGGTGCAGATTTTTTAGATTTTCTAAGGCGGGGCCCAAATCGTAAACTTCTTCATCGTTGAAATTTGTTCCGATTTTTGAAAGAAGGCCAAAATCAATCAAAGTTTGAAAAAATTCTTCTGCTACATCAAAAATAAACGATTCTGTAAAATTTTGCGATTCCTGATTTTTGTAAGAAAAACTTTCTGATTCAGATTTTGATTTTGCGTTTTCTAAAATTAAACTGAATCTTCGGCGTAAAATTGGTTCGTTTTGCGTTTTGTTTCCGCGTGCGATAAAAAATGCGGTTTGCCGTGAAAGATTTAGCGTTTGTCCGCCTGGTAAAAATGATTCTAAAAAATCTAAAACTAATTTGCTTTGTGTTTTTAAAGATTCACGGCTTAATTTTCGTTTTGCAGTTGCGACTAAATACGCGTACTGTTCTTTTGTTGAAAGCGCGCAGAATGAAGTTAATTTTTCTTGGTCAACAGAAATTTTTGTTTCGCCTTGTTTTAAAAGTCCAAGATTTAAAAATGAAGTTAAAACCAAACTGAACGCATTTTGACTTCCCTGAAAAATCTGTGAAATCGTTTCTAAATTCTTTTTTTTGATTGTGCCGTCGATTTTGCATAAATCTGGGAACTGCTGAACATAGCACAAAACGCCTGCTAAAAATTGTGGCGTGATAAAAAATGCACTTTCTGAAGTTTTAGTTTTTAATTCAATCTGATTTAGCGCAATTTTTTTTGAAAGTACAGAATCGAACGAATTTTTTAAAATCGGATTTATAATATAAAAAGTTTTTTTTGAATCTTCGTTTTGTTTTGGCAGAATTAAAAGGCGCGACACAAGATTTTGAAAATTAATTTCGATGTCGCTTGAAAGCAGTTCAGAATTTTTAAAAAATAGTAAAGCATCGTTTTTAGTCGGTTCTTTTGAAAAATTTACAAATGAAAGAATTTTATAATCTGATTTTGTGAGCAGAAGAAAAATATTTTTGCGATTTTCCTGATTAAAAAAGAATCCACCTAATTTTTCAGTTAATTTTTGCTTGTTGAACGGCGTTTCGATTTTGCCCAAAAAAGTTTTAAAATATGAAAGTTGAACATTATCCGGGAAAATATTAAAACATTCCGTAAAATTTTTGAGATCCTGAATTACATCATTTTTTTTATTTTGTTCCATTTAAAACTCAATACATTTTACAGGATTTTCTAATTCTTGAAAACTTTCTTTGTTAGTATATTGAATAATTCTGTAAGTGTAACCTTGTTCTGCAAGAAATTTTTGACGATTTGCCCCAAATTCTTCTTCAACGGTATTTCGCGTAATTAATGTGAAAAATCGGCTTGTTCGTTCTTTTGGACGCAAAATTCTTCCTAAGCGCTGGGCTTCTTCCTGGCGACTACCGAAAGTCCCGCTCACCTGGATTGCGATTGATGCGTCTGGTAAATCGATTGCGAAATTTGCAACTTTTGAAACGACTAAAACTTTGATTTCGTTTTTTCTAAACTGATCGTAAATTTTATCCCGCTCAGAATTCGGCGTTTTTCCGGTAATGATTGGGGCGCCTAAGATTTTTGAAAGTTTTTCAAGCTGATTTAAATATTGCCCGATTACAAGAATTTTATCTTCCGGGTAGCGTTCAATTAATTCCTGTACAATCGAATTTTTTATTTCATTTTCGCTTGCAATTTTATATTTTTCGCGCTGGGAAGCAACGGCATACGGAATCTGCTTGTCTTGCGGTAAATCGAGCCTGACTTCGACACATTCTGCGCTTGCAATCCACCCTGATTTTTCAAGTTCTTTCCACGGAACATCGTATCGTTTGGGCCCTACAAGGCTGAAAACAAAACCTTCGCAGCCATCTTCGCGAACTAAAGTTGCAGTCAGCCCAACCCGGCGAACCGTTTGTAATTCTGCCACGACCCTGAAAACTGGAGCGGGGAGCATATGAACTTCATCGTAAATTATAAGGCCCCATTTTCGTTCGCGGAAAATACTAAAATGCGGATAAGGCCCGTCTTTTTCTGGGCGCCATGTTAAAATCTGATAAGTTGCGACTGTTACCGGTTTTATAACTTTATTTTCGCCAGTATATTCTGCAATTTGGTCGGGATTTAAATCTGTTTTGTCTAAAAGTTCGTTAATCCATTGGTGAACGGCAGAAATATTCGTTGTGATAATTAAAGTGCTGGTTTTTAAAAGAGCCATAATCTGCATTCCAACGACAGTTTTTCCAGAGCCACACGGAAGAACGATTGTCCCAAAACCTGTGCCAGGCCCTTTGTCCCCGATTAGAGCGTTTGCTGCGGCCTTTTGGTATTCCCGGATTTTAAATTCTTTTCCCGCAGAAGTAGTGGTTTTTAAATTTATTTGAAGGTCTTCACCGTTTTCTAGCTGAACTTCATCTTTTACAGGCCACATTGCCCTTAAAAGAAGCTGTTTTACGGTTCCTCGGTCAGTGAGTTTTAAAAGAAAACAGAATTCGCGTTCTTCATCTGTTAAATCTTTTGGCAAATTCGGCACAAACGGATCAATCGTGCACGGGTCGAGCAATTTTTGCAAAAGGGTGAGCGATTTTAATTCAAGGAAAATATTTTTTTGCTTTACCGTAAGATACAAATATTGTTCGTCAATAAACTGATTTGTTCCTTTGTCGGTTAAAATGTCAGACGCTTTTATCGGAACTTTGATTTTTGGGCCCGGAATAATTCGAATCATTCCAAATCGGCTGGCAGTTTCTTTTATCCATACGCAAACTGATTTTGGGACATCGTATTTTGCATATTTATTTAAAACATTTATCGCGTCTTCTGCGGAAAATCCTGCGCTAGTCGCATTCCATAATGAAAGGGGGGTGAGCCTGTAAGTGTGTAAATGTTCTGGGGAGCGTTCTAATTCTGCAAATGGAATCAGTTCGTTTCGGCATTCTTTTGCTAATGGCGCGTGAACATCAAGAAGAATTGTTCTGTCGCTTTGAACGATTAAAGGATTTTCGTATTGCATAACAGATTATTTTACATAATATAAAAGAATAAAACTAGTATAATAAGAATAAATTTCTTCCTTGAAAAAATGAAAAATCTACATTATGCTAAAATTTATCACAAGATTGGGGGCAAAAAATGACTCGACAAGATGAAATCGCTTTAAAAGCGGTGCGTGCTTCGACTTTAAAATCTTTAAATGTAAAAAGAAAATCAAGAATTGCTCAAATTAAAGAAGATGCCGAAAAGAAAATTCAGGAAGTAAATATTCAGTATTCTCAAGATCCGGAACGACTTCGAGCAAAATATGCGGCAGATGAATATGCCCGTTCAGAAAAGGCTAGAAAAAGGGCTGAAAAAAATATTGCCCGTGAAAAAGCATTAATCGAAAAACAGAATAAAATCAGAAAATTTTCACTTGCAGAAGAAATTTTTAGTTCAGTTGTGCAAGGTTTTGGAGCCTGTGTTTTTGTTGCAATTACCGCGATTTTGGATGTTCTTGCCTACGAAAAAATTAAAGGCGAACCGTTTGCAAATTTCTATCTTTTGTGTTATTCGCTTTTTGGCGGCACGATGATTTTAATGTATATAATGTCAACTCTTCATCATGCACTGCGACCGGAAGGAGCAAAAGAAGTTTTTAATCGTCTTTCGCACATTTTTACATATTTAGTAATCGGATTTGCATATTCTTCGTACACTTTTAGGACTCTTTCTAACGACTGGAACATTCTGGGAATTGTAATTTTTGCAATCGTTTGGGCCCTTTGTTTTACTGGAATTATAATGTATGCGATTTTAGGAAGTCGAAACGAACTTGTAAACATAATTTTCTGTCTTGTAATCGGCTGGCTTGGAATAATTTTGGTAAATCAGCTTTATGAAGTTCTTTCTACGCGAAGTTTTTCATTGCTGATTCTTTCGGGCGTTGTTTACTCTGCGGGATTAGTTTTTTATCGTTTAAGAAGCGTAAAATTTATGCGCGGAATCGGAAATCTTGTTTTCTTGATTGGCGGAATTTTACTATTCTTTTCGTTGTTCTTTATAAATGATTTAAAAATTTTAAACTAAAATAAAAAAAAATTAAAAAATAGGACGAAAGTATGAAAATCGAAACAAAATGTTTACATTCAGGTTATGAACCAAAAAATGGCGAACCGAGAATGATTCCAATTATTCAAAGTACAACTTTTAAGTATGATTCAAGCGAAGAAATGGGAAAACTTTTTGACTTAAAGGCTGAAGGTTATTTTTATTCCCGTTTGCAAAATCCGACTTGCGATATGGTTGCAAAAAAAATTGCCGATTTGGAAGGCGGAACTGCTGGAATGCTAACTGGTTCTGGTCAGGCTGCAAATTTTTTAACAATTTTTAATCTTGCAAATGCCGGCGATCATGTTGTGGCTTCTTCTACAATTTATGGCGGAAGTTTTAATCTTTTTAATGTTACAATGCGAAAAATGGGAATCGATTTTACTTTCGTTGATCCAGACTGCACTGATGAAGAACTTGAAGCGGCATTTAAACCGAATACAAAAGCTGTTTTTGGCGAAACGATTGCAAATCCGGCGTTAATTGTTTTTGATATTGAACGATTTGCCGTTGCTGCTCACAAACATGGAGTTCCGCTCGTTGTGGATAATACTTTTGCAACTCCTATAAATTGTCGTCCTTTTGAATTTGGTGCCGATATCGTAACTCATTCAACTACAAAATATATGGATGGTCACGATGCGACTGTAGGTGGTGTAATTGTTGACCATGGCGTTTTTGATTGGATGGCACACGCAGAAAAATTCCCGGGCCTTTGCACTCCAGATGAAAGTTATCATGGAATCACATATGCCCAGAAGTTTGGAAATGGTGGCGCATTTATTACAAAAGCAACTGCTCAGTTAATGCGCGATTTTGGAATGGTTCAATCGCCGATGAATGCGTATATGTTAAATCTTGGGCTTGAATCTCTTCCGGTTAGAATGGAACGACATTGTTCAAATGCTCAAAAAGTTGCTGAATTTTTACAGAATAGTGATAAAATTGCATGGGTAAATTATCCGGGGCTTCCAGGAAATAAATATTACGAACGCGCAAAAAAATATATGCCAAACGGAACTTGTGGCGTTATCAGTTTTGGCGTTAAAGGCGGAAGAAAAAATGCTGAAAAATTTATGGCGAATTTAAAACTTGGAATGATTGCAACTCATGTAGCCGATGCTAGAACATGTTGTTTGCATCCGGCAAGTTCTACTCACCGTCAAATGAACGAAGAAGAATTGATTGCCGCAGGTGTTCCTTCAGATTTAGTTCGTCTTTCGGTTGGCCTTGAAAATGTTGATGATTTAATTGGAGATATTTCAAACGCATTAAAAAATCTGTAATTTAAAAGAGATTTTAAAATAAAAAAGACTGTCTTTAGATTTTAAGGCAGTCTTTTTTTATGTACAGATTTTGAAATAAGATTCTAAAAATAAATTCAGAATGACTTTATTCTGTACTAGAAATTATTTTGCTCTTTCTACAAATGAACCATCGCGTGTATCAATGATGATTTTTTCGCCATCGTTGATGAATAATGGAACGCGAACTTCAATTCCTGTATCGATTGTTGCAGGTTTTAAAGATTTTCCTGAAGTATCGCCTTTTACTCCTGGTTCAGTGTAAGTTACTGTTCTAACAACCTGAACTGGAAGATCGATTCCTACTGGTTTTCCTTCGTAGAATGTAAGTTTAATTTCAAGATCATCTTCTGGAGTGATGTATCCGGCATAGTCGCCAAGATTTTCTTTTGGAAGTTCAAACTGTTCGTAAGTTTCCTGATCCATGAAAACATAAGTGTCGCCGTCGATGTAAGAAAGTTTTGTTGTGTGTGCGTCAAGATCAACTTCGTCGAATTTTTCACCAGCGTCGATTCCAAGATCCATTGTTGATTTTGTAACAAGATTCTGAACGCGAAGATTTGTAACCATTCCGGCACGACCTGAACGCTGACCTAACATTTTCTGAACGATAAGTGGATTTCCTTCATACATGAAAGCTGTTCCAACTTTCAACTGTGATGTCATTAACATAATATATAACCTCAAAAAAAAGTTTTAAAATTACTGTTCTCTGATTATACAATCTTTTAAAATAAAAGTCATTAGATGAAAGGCCAAGTTGCCATTTTTTTTGAGTGATTGGCTGAAATTAAAAAATCCTTCGCGCAGATTGTGATAATTGCTTAAAAAATCGTAAACTGCTTTTTCTAAATTGCCTTCTTTTCCGTTGTAGATTAGCCAGAGATTTTGAATGATTAAAAATTCTTTTTCGGCAAAAAATGGTTTTAATTTTTGTAGTAGTGCCTGAACTTTTACAAGCTGGTAATCTTCGGATTGGGGGTAGGCGTTCCAAACGAAAGGTTTTCCGTAAAGGCAGGCACGGGAAAGGGAATCTTCGCCGCGGATAAAAAGAATGTCGCTTGAAAATAAAAGGGAATCCCACATTTCCTGCGGAACAAAATCTAATTCTGAAAGTGAAAAAAGATTTTTTTGTTCTAATTTTGAATAAGCGTCTTTAAATGATGAAAAACCGGCTCCCTGTGCCAAAAGAACATTTAAATTATTTTGAAGGCAATTCTGGTTAAATTTTTGAAAAGATTTTAAAACGGGCGTTAAATCTTTTGGGTAACTGAAAAAGAAAATATTGAATTTTGGGATTTTGTTTTGGGGTTTTAGGGGCGTGCCCCTAGGCGAAGGGGAAGCGGAAAAGCTTTGCTTTGGAGGGGGGGGAAGGCTTTCCCCGCATAAAAATGTATTTTTTTCAAAATCTGAAATTATTAATCCACCAGTTTTTGGCGTAAATCCGGGCATAAAATTCACTTTTTTAACGCGGGCACTTCGTGTGAGGCTCAAAAGTTTGTGAAAAGATTCGGCATAATCTTCGGCGGTAAGATAGTCAATCATAATAATTTGGCACGGGTCCGGGATTTTTATTTCAAAAAGGAGCGTTTCAAGCCATTCGGGGCGGCCACACTGAAAACATTCAAGAATAATTTCGGGCGGATTTTTTTTAAATTCTGTGAGACAAAGCGGCGAATCCCACTTGAAAATCTGAATGTCGTTTACGGTTTGAGTTTGAGCATTTTCGTCGACAGAAGGGCACAAAAGTTTAAAACTTAAAAGATTGTCTAAAATTAATCGGATTTTAATTGGCGGAAAATCTGGATTTTGTTCGGAAACTTCTTTTAGGGCCTTTATCAGGCGGTAAACTACTCCAATATCGCCAAAATTATCTACAACTTTGCACAAAACGGTTATGTCGAGGGTGTTTTTCATAGAAATATTATAGCTGATTTGAAAAATAATTTTAACTGACACAGATTTTAGTTTGTGATATTATCATTTTTATGGAAAATTCTGATTTAATAAAAATAAATAATTGTTCTATAAAAAATACAAAACAAACTTTAATTGAAAATTTTAGCTGGACGATGCAAAAAAATCAGGCGTGGCTTGTGATTGGCCCGAATGGTGGGGGAAAGGCCCATTTTGTAAAAGCGTTGACTGGCGATTTAGAAATCAGTCCGAATCCGAATGAAAGCGAAGAAAATCTTTCTATTTATTCAAATGTTTTGTCGGATTCTGTGGAAGTTGTTTCGCTTGAAAGGGCGGCAGAATTAATTGAAGAAGAACGAAATCTTGACGAATCTGAATATATTGACGGTGGCGTTGACATTGGTAGAACAGGGCGCATTTTTATTGCTGAAGGAATTGTTGGAAAAATTAAAAAGGGTAGCGAACTTCCGGAGATTGCAAAAAAAATTGAAGCGTTTCCGGCGGTAAAACTTTGCGGTGTGGAAAAAATTCTTGACCGCGGAATAAAATATATGTCGACTGGCGAAATCAGGCGAACACTTTTGGCGAGGGCCCTTATTTCCGGAAAAAAACTTTTGATTTTGTCTGATCCGTTTGCGGGCCTTGATGTTGAAAGTCGAAAAATCTTGTTAGACTTTTTTAATACGATTACTTCAAAACAACTTTCTAAAAATTTTGAAAACAGCGGATTTCCGTATGTGATTTTGTGTATGGAACGATATTGCGAAATTCCAGAAGCGATTACAGATGTTTTGGAATTCACTAGCGGAAAAATTTCTTTCTGCGGAAAAAAGACTGAATTTGAAAAAATCTTGCAAGAACGAAACGAAAAAAATGCTTTGCTTCGAGATGAAAATAAAAAATCCTTTGCAAACGAATTGGAAAATATTAAAAAAGAAAGTTCTATTATAATAGAAGAAACTGAAAAAAATCCGCAAAATGAATTAATTCCGCTGATTGAAATGAAAAATGTAAATGTCGGCTGGGAAGAAAAACAGGTTTTAAAAAATCTGAACTGGACTTTGTATAAAAATCAGCATTGGTTGATTCAGGGCCCGAACGGTTGCGGAAAAACGACTTTTTTGGAATTGATTACCGGCGACAATCGTCAGGTTTTTTGTAATGATATTAAAATTTTTGGTGCCCCGCGCGGTTCTGGGGAAACAATTTGGGATATCAAAAAAAAGCTTGGAATCGTTTCGTACAGACTTCATGTTGAATACCGAATGCTTAAAAATGTTTCGCTAAAAGAAGTTATTATAAGCGGATTTCATGATTCAATCGGTTTGTATGAAAAAGTGAGCGATGTTGAATTGAATGCGGCAAAAAAATGGCTTAAATTAGCAGGTTTTGAAAATCGTGAAAATGAAAATTTTTCGGCTTTAAGTTATGGAGAGCAGAGGGCGATTTTAATTTTGCGAGCGGCTGTAAAATCTCCAGAAATTTTAATTTTGGATGAGCCTTGCCACGGATTAGACGATAATTTTAGACAAAAGATTTTAGATTTGTTAGAATTAATTGCTGAAAGTGGAACAACAACGCTTTTGCATGTAACTCACGAACGAAGCGAAGTTTTAAAATGCGAAAAATATATTTTGGAATTTCATCCCGGTGAAGAGCCGATGTACAAAATTATTCAGACTGAATAGAAAATTGAGGATTTTATGACAACTGACAACAGAACAGTAATCGCCGTTACAGGTTCAGACGGTGCTATGGGGGGAGAAGTCGTTTCTCATCTTTTGGCAGCCCCAGAAAATTTTGAATTGCGACTTTTTATTTATAATCGCACAAAACATTTTAGAAGATTTTTTAAATCTCTTTTAAAAAAAGGAAAAGACAGAATCACTTTAATTTATGGTGATTTGGCTGATTATGATGCGTGTGAAAAATTAATTGAAAATGCGGATTATGTAATTCATTGTGGTGCGGTAATTCCTCCAAAAGCTGATCACAATCCGTTGAATACTGTAAATACAAATTACGCCGGAACTTGCAATATTGTTGACGCGATTAAAAATTCTGGGCGCGAAAAAGAAATAAAACTCGTTCACATTTCGACAGTCGCAGTTTACGGAAATCGTGATTATCATCATATTTGGGCTCGCATGGGGGACCCTGTAATGTCTTCCGCATACGATTATTATTCGGCTTCAAAAATTAAGGGTGAACGATATGTTCTTGAAAGTGGACTTACAAATTGGGTCGTTTTAAGACAGACTGCCGTTTATCATAAATATTTTTTGGCAAATAATATGAACGATGGCCTTATGTTCCACACTTGCTGGAATGCCCCGCTTGAATGGATTACTGATGTTGATAGCGGTTTGTGTATTGAGCATCTGGTTCAAAAAGATTTGCAAGGAAAATTAAACGGATTTTGGAAAAACGATTACAATATTGGCGGGGGGGCGCCTTGCCGCGAAACTGGATACGAAACTTTTAATTCTGGTTTTGGTTTAATGGGTGCAAATGCAGAAAAATTCTTTAATCCGAATTGGAATAATATCAGAAATTTTCATGGCGTTTGGTATACGGATTCTTATGTTTTGGACAAATGGCTTGATTATCGCCGCGAATCTTCGAGTGATTATTGGGCACGAATGAAAAAAGAACTTTGGTATTATTCGCTTGGAAGAATTGTTCCTTCAAAATTAATTCGAAAACTTGCGATTGAACGACTTTTAAAAAATAGCAATGCCCCAATGTACTGGATAAAATCTGGTAAAAAAGGAAGAATCGATGCATTTTTCGGCGGATTAGAAGAATATAAAAAAATCCCTTGCGAATGGAAAGATTTTCCACTTTTGGCAAAAGGTCAGACCCCGGAAGGTAAAATCGATTACGAAGAATTAAAAGATGAATCAAAGGCGCAAAAATATAAATTAAATCATGGTTATGACGAATCAAAGCCGGATTCAGAAATCGATTTAAAAGATTTGCAGTCGGCAGCAGAATTCCGCGGGGGCCAAGTCGTTTCTTCAGAATTTGAAAAAGGCTCTCTTCATTCAAAAATCGAATGGAAATGTCACAATGGGCACACTTTCGTTTCAACTCCGTTCACGATTTTAAAGGCTGGTTTTTGGTGTCCTGAATGTTGTGAGGCGCTTCCAACTTGGAGTTTTGATAAAGTTGCCCCAAAAATTCCGTTTTATGCTCAAATCTGGTACGATACTCACAAAAAATCTGAAGAAAATAATGTTTATCCGTATTCAGAAAAAGAAGATGACGATTTATTAAAACCGGTAGAAAAATTGTAATTCTTGGGGAAATATGAAAAAAGCCATAATCTATGTTTTTAGTGGAACAGGAAACACAAAATTAATCGCAGAATTGTTTAAAAAATATCTTACGGATTACGAAACTACGATTTATAGCGTCCGAATGAATAATATTCTGGAAAATCCCCCTCAAATTCAGGAAAATATGCTGATTTTGAAAAAGAAAAATGCAAAATTCGCATTTTATAATGTTCCTTCCCCGGATGGTGCGGATTTAATTGCGTTTGCAAATCCTGTGCATGGATTTAATACTCCAAAGGCGATGTACGATTTTATTTGTTTGATGCCGGCGTTAAAAAATTCTGTAAAAACGATTTTGCTTAAAACTAGCGGCGAGGGGCTTAGCATAAATGATTATTCTTCGCAAAAATATTTAAAAATCCTTTCTGAAAAAAAATACGATGTTCTTTGCGAGCGGCGATTTGTTATGCCTTACAATATGATTTTTAGGCATTCTCCGGAAATGGTAAAAAGTGAATATTGGTATGCTGACGCTTATGTTCGTTTGACTTGTGAGCAGCTGAAAAATGATTCGTTTCGGGAAAATGTTAAAAAAAATCCTTTAAAATATTGGTTTGTTCCGATTGTACGGATTTTGTGGATTTATGCCAAAGTTCAAGGACCAACGATGTTTGTATCTAAAAAAAAGTGTATAAAATGCGGCCTTTGCGTAAAAAATTGCCCTTTGAATAATATTAAATTCGATGGAAAATCTTACAAATTTGGAACGAATTGTGTTTTGTGTGTTGCCTGTTCGTTTAATTGCCCTAAAAAAGCGATTAGCATTGGACTTTTGAACGGTTGGCGTGTAAATGGCAACTACAAAATTGAAAAAACGGCGCAAGATTCAAAAATTCCGTTTGGAGCGTTTGGGGAAAATCTGCACGGATTAAAAAAATGGGCCTACTACAAATATTTTAAAAATCTTGAAAATCTCTTAAAAGAAAACAATATCGAAATTAAAACTGAATAAAATTTGTATAGAATTAATAATTTTGCACAGTTTAAAAAAAGGGCTATCTTAAAAGTAATGTCATACTGAATTTATTTCAGCATCTACACTATATCTAGCACATAGATTCCGAATTAAATTCGGAATGACACTACGCACTAGATTTTTTAAGCAATCAAGATAAAAATCAAGATTATTGATTAAAAATGTTTATTCCGTTGATGAAAACTGCTTTTACTTTGCCAGAAAAAGTTTGGCCTTCAAAAGGGGTTGCTTTTCCTTTGCTGCAGAACAGATTTGGTTTTATTTCCCAAGTTTCGTCTGGATTTACAATTGTTAAATCTGCGTCGTATCCGGGTTTTAAAAGGCCTTTGTTGAGCCCTAAAATTCGAGCCGGGTTTGCTGACATCAATTGGGAAAGTTTTTTTGAAGAAATTTGTTCTTCTTTTACTAAAACTGTGTTGCAGATTGCGTAAGAAGTTTCAATTCCGGTAAAGCCTGGGGCGCCGTTTGCCTTGTCTTCGAGTGTGTGCGGAGCGTGGTCAGTGGCAATTGCGTCTACAGTTCCGTCGCGAATCGCTTCAATTAAAGAAATTCTGTCTTCTTCTGTGCGTAAAGGCGGATTTACAAGGGCCCGGATTCCAGGTTCTTCATCGCCTCGGAGTGCAATGTGGTGCGGTGTTACTTCGCAAGTTACAGAAAAATCAGGCTGAATCTGTTCGTTTGTGAAAAATTTTGTTCCGTCCATACGATTTTCGTAAGAAGCATTTGCAAGATTGAAATAATAATCGTCTTTTGTATTTTTTAATTCTTCCTTTGCGCGGCGAACGGAATTTATCGCTTCTTGAGTGCTAACATGGCACAGATGAACATGACAGCCAGCGAGTTTTGCAATTTCAATATTTCGGTCAGTTGCAACATTTTCCGCGAGGGCAAGCAATGAATTTGCTTCAAAAAGATTGTCATCGATTTCTTTTATGACTTCTTCTGGAATTTCGTCGTCAATTTCGCCCCCCCATGCTGAAATATTGTATTTTTTCATAATTTCAAGGGCATTTTGGCGGTATGTTCGGGCCTTTTGCGCAAGAGTTGGGTCTTCACAGTGGCAGGAAACGATTAATTTTTTTTCTGCGGCAATTGTCATCGCGTCGAGCATTACGGCACTAGAAGAAACTTCATGCCCGTCTTCAGTGATTAAAGGCGTAAGTTGCGGATCTAAATCTTTTAAGTGAGAAACGCTTGTTCCTTCAAAATTTTTGGTAATGCTTACAGACTGAATTAAATGCGCAAGCTGAAGCAAAGAGCCCCTTTTTTGAACTTCAAGTGCCTGTTCAGCCGAAGAAATTATAGGATTTGTATTTGGCATTGCAACTACAGTTCCGTACCCCCCGGCGATTGCAGCGTGGAGCCCAGAGTTCAAATCTTCTTTTTGTGTTAAACCTGGGTCGCGCAAATGAACATGCATATCGATAAAAGCAGGCGTTAGGGTAAGGCCCTTTGCATCAAAAAAATTAATGTCACAGTTTTGATCGTAGCCGTCTTCTTTTAAAACTGAAGAAACGAAAGATTTTAAAGTTTCAAGATTGGTGTAATACCCTTGAAAAACTGAACGAATCTTTTTTTCGATGCATAAAACCGCTCCGGGGCAATCGAGGTCTTCGTCTAAAAGATGTGCATTGAAAATTAAAAGAACATTTTTCATCAGCAAGACTCCACTGGATTTCCGTTTTCGCCGGCTTTATACAAAGTGTCGCAATATTCACAGCTGTAAAGGGCATTTTTTTTGTCAACGAGAAGAAAATTCGGTGTAATGTAATGTTCAGTCTGCGTGATGCATCTAGGATTTTTACATTTGAAAACGCCTTTTACACGATTTGGCAATTCCATATTGATTTTGCGAACGATTTTTTCATCTTTTATGACATTTACGCAAATATTCGGGTCAATGAATCCCAAAACTGAAAAATCGATATCCATTACATTTTCAATTTTAATAATATCTTTTTTTACGGATTTTGAAGAAGGCGCGTTCATAATCAGTGCGGCGCAAAATGGAGCTTTATCAAGGCCCAACCACTGAAAAATCTGCCAGCCTCGTCCAGCTTTTATGTGATCGATTACAAGTCCGTTTTTAATTGTATCAACATTTAACATAATTCCTCCAATTTAATCGATTTTTAGTCGATTGCACCAGTTAATTTTGAAATTAAAGCCATTCTCGCATACATTCCGAATTTAACCTGTTTAAAATATGCTGCGCGTGGGTCGTCATCAACTTCCGGGGAAATTTCGTTTACTCTTGGAAGCGGGTGAAGAACAATCATTCTTTGTTTTGCAAGCTTCATTTTTTCGCGGTCGAGAATGTAACTGTCTTTTAAGCGAAGATAATCCTGTTCGTTGAAAAATCGCTCTTTCTGAACTCGGGTCATATACAAAATGTCCAAATCGCCAATTACATCTTCAAGTTTTTCGGCTGTTGTATACTGAACTTTATTTGGTTCTAGAACATTTTTAATCATATATTCTGGCATTGAAAGTTCCTGTGGGCTGATAAAAACGAATTTATTGTTTGGATAACGGCACATCGCCTGAACTAAACTGTGTACTGTTCGGCCGAATTTTAAATCTCCACAAAAACCGATTGTTTGATTTTCTGTTGAGCCTAAAAGTCTTCGGATTGTGACTAAATCTGTGAGTGTTTGAGTTGGATGGCTGTGTCCGCCGTCGCCTGCATTAATAATCGGAACTGGCGAATATTTACTTGCTAAAAGTGCAGCCCCTTCTTTTGGATTTCGCATTGCAATTACATCAACATATGAAGAAACAACGCGAATCGTGTCGGCTAAAGTTTCTCCTTTTGTGGAAGAAGTATATGAAGCATCGGCAAAACCTTCTACGGTTCCGCCTAAATGGAGCATTGCAGCTTCAAAAGAAAGTCGAGTTCGTGTACTTGGCTCAAAAAAAAGTGTCGCAAGAATTTTCCCACGACACACATCTTGAAAAGCAGAAGGATCAACAATCATTTGTTCAGCTAAAGCACAAATTTCATCGATTTCAGAAACAGTTAAATCATCGGGTTCAATTAAATGACGACCTTTTAACATTAGAATTCTCCTGGTTATATAATTTCCTAACCGATTATCATATCACAAGATATTAAAAAAAACTAGAATTTTTGCGGATTTTTTATGAGAAGGGAGATTTTGAAAAAGTGAAAATTATTTTTATAACTTTTCAAATTCTGCAAAAGCCGCGTAGTGCAAAACATCAAATTCTCTTGGGGCGATTTTTTCTAAAAGCGAAAGATGTTCTTTTTCCCATTGGGAAAGTTTTTCGCTTGAAAGGGAGGCACCTGTTCCGCGGCAGGCTTTCATTCTTCCGTTCCAGGATTCGCGTGTAAAATGAACTGGGAGTTTCCATTCTTCGTGGGCGATAAGTTTAAAATCGTTTTCGTATTCTTGTGGAATTGAAATTGGTTTTTGAACGGCACCTTTTCCGTTCCATGCAGGATTGTATTTTAAAACAAGATTTTCTGATTTGTTTGCGATTTTGTCTTCAAAAGGAAGCCATTCCATTTCTAAAAAAAGAACTTTTCCGTTCGGTTTTAAAATCCGACTGAATTCTTTTGCAGTTTTTTCAAAATCAAAATACCAGTAGCATTGGCAGGCAGTAATTACATCAAAAGTAGAAGGAGAAAATCCAGTTTCTTCTGCAGTGCGAACAAAATATTGAATTGAGTTGTCGTTTTTGCTCAAGAGTTTTGCTTCTTCAATTTGGTTTTCTGAAATATCGATTCCAGTCCATTCGGCACCGTATTTTTTCATAAAACGCGGAAGAACGCCAGTTCCAGTTCCAACATCAAGAACTTTTTGACCATTCGTGCAAAGCCCTAGCGAAACGATTTTTTCGTAAAAACTTTGCGGGTAAATGTCGCGAAATTTTGCGTAATCTGTAGAAGTTCTTCCAAAATCGAACTTTGCTCCGTCATCAATATTTTTAATTGAAATTAGATTTTCGTTTTTCATAATTTTAGATTAACTTTTATAGAAGAAAAAATCAAGTTTTTAAAATAAAAATCTAGTTTATAAACTGGTTTATTTAAAATTATTTTTATGGTACTATTAATTTGTAAAGATTTTATGGGGGCGTAATAAAAACTTTGTCTGGAATAGCGTCAAAGTTTTTATTCACAAGTTTGCGTC
>CAVHIX010000015.1:0-16606 GCA_963636135.1 Anaerovoracaceae bacterium | reverse complement strand
TTGAAGTTCATCTGATAAAACTGAAGTCTGATAATGGGAAAGTTTTTCTTTATCGGCACAGACAAAGAATAAGAATTATAGTTGAAAAAAAACATTCATAAAAAAAGCTAGATTAGAAATAATCTAATCTAGCTTTAAAGTTATTACTTATTCAGTAAAATTATTAATTTAATGTACATACTACAGTACAATCAGAAGCACTTGCAGTTACTGTAATAATACCTGATTTTCCAGGAACAATTTCTGAAAATATAATATTTTCTGTACCATCAAAATTTAACTTTCCTGAAGCAAAATTAAACTGTTTATCTTCCGCTTTGACAGTATCATTGTCACCAACTCCAATTTTACCCCATGCAGCATAATCAGTTCTACCCCAACCATTTTCTACATCAGAAGCAATTGTAAATGGAATTACAGCAACATAAGAATCTCCCTTTTTATTAAAGAAATATTTTCCTACTGTTGCATCTTTCCAAGCATCACCTTTGATTTCAATGTATGCATTTGGTTGTGCCATTGTTGTTGCATTAATAGCAGAAAGATCAGCAGCAACTGGATCTGGTTTTACATAACCTGTAAGCGATACACTTACATCAGAACCACTAGTTGTTGCAATAATTGTATAATCTTTACCATTTACTAAACCTATTGCACAGAAGTTACCTTGACCTCCACCTTGTTTTCCTTTAACGGCATCGCCATTAACAGTTAAATTAGTTGTAGAATCTGGTCCCCAACCTGCAGTAGCCCAGTTATCCCAAACTTTTAAAACTTTAAAGTTTAATTTGCCAGCACCACCGCCCCATGCATCCCAACTAGAATCGTATGTAAAGCTATATTTTGAAACATTTCCTTCAACTGAAGTCATTGGAACACCTTCGTTTTTCATGTCTCCAATAATAAGATTCATTTGAAGTTGTGAATCATCATGTAAATCACCAGAACAGCTAACAAAACCAAGAGCCAAAGCTGCAGTAGCGATTAATGAAATTATTTTTTTCATTTAGTTTCTCCTAAATGTTATTTTTTAGATTTCAACGAAATCGTTTTGAAAGTTTTTTACATATTGTGTAAGAAGCGTTTGCCCCTTACACATTTTTATATATAAATTCGCTTTCAGGGTTTGGCAAACACGGATGTTTGCCTTTTTGCGCGAGTTTTGTATAAAACTCGACATAATCAAAAATTACACGGATGTAATCTTTCGATTATATATCCCAACGAACACCTACGCGTAATGCAGCGCGTCCATCATACCAGTCAACTGGATCGATGTTACCTTTTCCTTCTTTTTCAACTGAACCTTTAACATTTGATCTGTCAAGATTTAAAGCATCCTGTCCGTCGCCAAAGTGTTTGAATGGGTCCATGTTGTATACGAACTGTGCATATACTGTTGGTTTTTTCATTGCCTTGAATCGTTTTGAAACGCCTACTGCAAATGCAAATGGATTGTTTGCATCGCTGTTGAAACTTGCTGTAGAAGCTGTGTTTTCTGTTTTAAGTCCGAATGCGAGATTTGCTGTAATGTCTCCTGCAAGGTTCAACTGTCCAACTAATGTGTTGAAGTATTTTACAGAGTTTGACATATCAAGACCGTAGTAAATATTCAATCCTTTTACGATGTCGTTATCAAATCCGATTGTTGCTGAAGCACCACCTTTCTTGAAGATGAACTGATTGTCGCTTGCTGCATATTTGTTCAAAGCATCTTTGTCACAACCGTCCATGTATTCATAAGCGCGGTATTTCATATCTCCGTAGAAGTTCAAAGAAACATTGTCTGAAACTTTTACAGCAACTGCTGGTTCGAAGAACATTTCAACACCACCATTTTCACCTTTATATAAAAGTGCCTGGTTGTCATCGAAACGATTGTTATACCAACTTGGACGAGCTTTAACACTCTGAACTACAAGAGCATCTGTTGCATCATATTTTACTAATGGCATTTTTGCTTTTACACCAAGATTTACAGTTACATTTTCACCTGCGTTTACAAATCCGTTGAATGCAATGCGCTGTTCGTTTGCAACACCTAATTCATCAGAAAGATCGAATGTTGCATCATCATGATTTTCACGAACATAAAGCATAGAAGCCTGTGCACCACGCATACGATATTCAAGATTTACACCAAATACATCTGTTTTGTATCCAGCCTGAATATTTGCTGCAATTTTTTCTGCAATGTTGTCAATGTCTGTTGTTCGGTACCAGATATCTGTTGAATATCCGAAGTAGTCGATTGCATTGTCATTTTCACCATCAACAAATTCTTTCTGGTGTGTAGCAAGTAAAGCCTGAGCTGCCCAATTGAATTTTCCGTCGCCGAGTTCAATCTGTGGCATTTTTGCACCAAGAATGAAGTCGTGTTCAACTGGTGTATCGAACAAATATGCTCCGTCGTACATACCGTTTGTCTGGAAATCTACAGCGAACATATCGTTAGAAACTCCAGCCCATCCCCAGTAACCGTATTTTGTACCTTTTCGGTCAGCAGAACGGTTTGGAGCAAATCCAGCGTCGAATTTAAGACCTGTAGCTTCTTCTAAAGCTGCAACTGATTTTGAACCAAGGCTGAATACATTGAATCCACCAACATGCTGATAACCTGCATCCCAGTTTCCTGTTGTTGTTTTCCAAGTGATTGCCTGGCGAACATCTGGTTTTGCATAGTTAAATCCTGTTAAGAAGTTGATGTATGGAGTGTTGAATCCGAATTTTAAGTGACCAAGGAATGGACGAGATCCAGGACCAGGGATTGTTGTTCCGTTCTGAGCCTGTTCATTTGTTGTTGTCTGAGCCAAGTACTGAACTGGATTTGCAAAAATTCCACTGATTAAGTTTCTGATTCCATCTTTGAATTCGATTTCATCATTTCCGTACTGATCTTTTTTGTAAAGATAGTTGATAGCCTGGTTACCATCGTAGTTTTCGAGGTCTGATTCAGATAAAGCAATTTCAATGTACAATGGGCAGTTTGGTAAGAAATTACCAGCAAATTTGTTATAAGATTTGAAACCTACAGAAACGCTGTCAAGATCCAATCCTTTTTTAGTAGTGTCAGCAGCACCTTCTGTCTTATAATTAGCCTGAACTCCGAGCATTGTCCAAGAAATAAAGTTAATCTTAGCCTTTGCTGCTCCTGAGTCATCATCACTTGAAATCATATCAGCGATAACTACATGAGAGTTGCGACCGAATGGGGAGCAACTTGATAAATAAAAAGTTTATGACTGAAAGGAATAAACTCTCTTCTTTGAGTTTGTGAGCAGTGGCGCAGCAACCTTTTTCAACAAATAGAATTTTTTCCTCATTCTTGTTATAATCTTCTATAAAATACGATTTTTGGAGCGTTTAAAATGCATTCTTCAAATGAAAATCAAAAAAATATTTTACACGAATGCCAAGAACGCTATCAGTTTTCGTGGCCCGGAAAATCTCTTGCTGCACAAGATGCAACTTTTTCATTTCAAAAAAAAATTCAGTTCTGCCCGCAAGAAAGTGTAAATTTTGAAACGACTCAAAATCTTTATATCGAAGGCGATAATCTTGACGCGCTAAAATTCCTAAAATCTTCCTATTTAAATAAAATTAAGGCCATTTACATCGACCCGCCGTATAATACCGGAAACGATTTTTTGTACAACGATAAATTTAATATGTCGCAAAAGGATTTTTCTGTCGCAAATGGGCAGAATGACGATTTTTTTCTCAACGGAAGGGCCCATTCCGCCTGGCTTAATATGATTTTTCCGCGTCTAAAAATCGCAAAAGAGTTGCTTACCCAAGATGGCGTAATTTTTATCAGTATTGACGAAAGCGAGGTTTGTAATTTAAAACTGATTTGTAATGAAATTTTTGGTGAAAAAAATTTTGTAAATACTTTTATGTGGCTTCACGGGAAGGGCAAAAAAGATTCCTGGTCTCGAACGCTTCAGCAATATATTTTGGTTTACGCAAAAAATAAAACTGAACTAAAACCGTGGCTCGAAAAAAAATCGTGTAAATATAATTTTAAAAATCCTGATAACGACCCAAAAGGCCCTTGGTTCAGCGGAAGTCTTTCTTTTAGTGAAAATCGCTCGAACAAAAATAGTGAAAAATATTATTCAATCGAATCGCCGTCTGGCAAAATCTGGAATCGGCAGTGGCATATCTCAAAAGAAGAAATGGAAGATCTCATTAAAAATGGCGATGTTTTTTTTGGTCGCTCGCCAAATTATAGCCAGGTTCCGCGCAGAAAAATCCGTCCGCAAAAAATAATCGAAGTGATTCCGAACAATATAATAGAAGATTGTAACACTTCTCGGGGGGCACAAAAATATCTTTCTTTGCTATTCGGAACAAATTGTTTTAGTTATCCAAAACCGTATGAGCTGATTCAAAAACTTCTTTCTTTTATTGATTTAAAAGATTCCGTTGTTTTAGATTTTTTTTCTGGAAGCGCTACCACTGCAGAATCTGTTATTCGTAATAATTTAAAAAAGAATTTAAATACAAGATTTATAATGGTTCAGATTCCGGAAGATTTAGACAAAACTTTTCAAAATGTAAATTCCGGCCAGAAAAAGATTATCGAAAATGCGATAAATTATCTTCAAAAAAATAATAAACCTCACAATATTTGTGAAATCGGAAAAGAAAGAATTCGCCTTTGTTGTCAAAAATTAGCAGAAAAAAATCCAAATTTCACTGATTTTGATACTGGTTTTAAAGTTTTAAAAATAATTTCCGCTGATTAAAAGAAAATTTTAAAAATCTTTCAAATTTAATTTTTAACTATTGACTTAAAACCTTGTAAAAGTTATATTATTAGAACATATTGTTGTCTACATTTAAGGGATAGCACGCCCTTGTAGCTCAGTCGGTAGAGCGCAGCCATGGTAAGGCTGAGGTCTGCGGTTCGAACCCGCACGGGGGCTTAAGGTAGTTTTTATCTCTTATTTTTGTAAAAATAGAAGTTAAAAGCTTTTTAGGAGTATAAATATGGGTAGCAAGAAAAAGGGATCAGTTGAAATTATTGCTTTGCAGTGTACTGAATGTAAACGCAAAAATTATACAACTTACAAGAACCGTAAAAACATCACAGGAAAACTTGAATTGAGCAAGTATTGTCCTTTTGATCGTAAACATACAATGCACAAAGAAGCAAAAGCAAAATAAATTTTAATATTTTATATTAAATAATACTTTAACGGTGTTATTTAATATTTGATATATAGGGCTGTAGTTCAGTTGGTAGAGCAACGGTCTCCAAAACCGTCTGTCGCGGGTTCAAATCCTGCCGGCCCTGATAATAAAACTAAACTGGAGAATTTTTATGACTAAAATTGGTAAATTCTGTCGCGAAAGCAAAGCTGAACTTAAAAAAGTTGTTTGGCCTTCAAAAGATGATGTTTTGTCATCAATTAAAGTAGTAATCATTTCTACAGTTATCATGTCAATTATTCTTGGATTATTAGATTTCGGATTTACAGAATTATTCAAATTCTTGATGAAATAAAAATCTATCAAAAGAATTTCAAATCTTTTTAAAATAAAGCAGGAAAATCATGGCTAAAAGTTGGTATTTTCTTATGGTAACTACAGGTTGGGAAAATAAAGTAGAACGAACAATTCGTTTGCTTTTAGAAAAAAATGAACTCGACCCTGCAGTTGTAACAGAAGTAAAAGTTCCAGTTGAAGAAATTGCAGAAACTAAAGATGGCAAAACTCGTATCCGCAAAGATAAATTTATGCCAGGTTATGTAATGATTGAACTTGATTTACCTGAACTTGAATGGAAAAAAACTTGTAATACTTTGCGCCATATTTCTGGAGTTGCAGGCTTTGTTGGTACAAAACCAAATGAAAGACCTCGCCCAATCACTAGTGAAGAAGCAAAAACAATTTTACTTCGTTGTGGTGATATTAAAGGTGAAAAAGTTATTCGCGTAAAACAGGCTTATTCTGTTGGCGATCAAGTAAAAATTATCGATGGTCCATTTGCAACATTTAGCGGTAGTGTAGAAGAAGTTAGTACAGAAAAAGATAAACTTCGTGTTAATGTTCAGATTTTTGGACGAGCAACACCTGTAGAAGTAAGTTTACTTCAGGTAGAAAAGATTTAGTTAGAACTTAATTTCAGGAGATCCCATGCCAGTGGGGTCTTGCCTGTTTTTTGGGAGAAGTACAGATCCGTTGGATAGATGTATTTCGCTAGTAGTTATTTTATAACTCACACCAATTTTAGGAGAATCAAAATGGCAACAAAGAAGGTAACAGCCGTAATTAAATTGCAGTGCCCAGCAGGATCTGCTACACCGGCTCCTCCGATTGGTCCAGCTTTAGGACCTCATGGTGTTTCTGCACCAAAGTTTGTCCAGGAATTCAACGACAGAACTAAGAGCATGGAAAAAGGATTAATCATTCCTGTTGTTCTTACTGTTTATGCGGACAAATCTTATACTTTTATCCTTAAAACTCCTCCAGCAGCTGTTTTAATCAAAAAAGCAGCAAAAATTGCTAAGGGTTCAGGAAATCCTTTAAGAGACAAGGTTGCAACTCTTTCTAAGAAAGACCTTGAAGAAATCGCAAAACAGAAAATGCCAGATGTTAATGCAAATGACATTGAAGCAGCAAAAAAAATTATCGCTGGTACTGCACGCAGTATGGGCGTAGAGGTGGAGCAGTAATATGAAACATGGAAAAAAATATCGTGCATCCGCTGCAAAATACGATTTAACAAAAAAATACAATGTAGCAAATGCCTGCCAGATGGTTCAGGATATGAAAATTGCTAAATTTGACGAAACAGTAGAAGCTCATATTGCTCTTAAACTTGATAAATCAGCATCTGTTCGTGATACTCTTGTATTTCCAAATCAGTTCCGAGGCGAAAAAAAGGTTTTGGTATTCTGTCAGGAAGGTAGAGTTCAGGAAGCTTTGGACGCTGGTGCTGCTTATGCTGGTTCTGATGAATACATCGAAAAAGTTAAAGGTGGTTGGCTCGACTTTGATGTTGCAGTTGCAACTCCTGATATGATGAAAGATGTAGGTCGTCTTGGTATGGTTCTTGGTCGTAAAGGTCTTATGCCTAACCCAAAAACTGGAACAGTTACAACTGACATCGTAAGTGCAATCAACGAACTTAAAAAAGGTCGTACAGAATTCCGTGCTGACAAAACAGGCGTAATTCACATTGCAGTTGGTAAAGTTTCAATGGAAAGTGCTAAAGTTGCAGAAAACGTTAATACTTTAATTACTGAAGTTGAAAAGAAAGCTCCAAACGGAAACGTTGTTGGTTTCATTCAGTCTATTTCTTTAAGTTCAACAATGGGCCCAGGTGTTTGGGTAGATGTTAAGGAAGGTGAATAATGGCAATTAAAGCAAAAAAAGTTCAGCCTGCTAAGACAGCTGCCATCGAAGAAGCAAAAAAGATTCTTTCTGAATACAATGATTTCATTTTTGCAGATTTCTGTGGATTGACTGTAGAACAGATTACAACTCTTCGTGCAAAACTTCGCGAACACAACGCTGTTATTAAAGTAGTAAAAAATAATTTTGCTCGTATCGCTTTTGAAGAAATGGAAATTACAAATGTTGCTGACTTCTTGAAAGGTCCAACTGTAATCGCCATGACAAAAGAAGATTCAAATGTAGTTGCAAAAGTTCTTTTTGATTTCGCAAAAGATAATCCTGTTATTACTGTAAAAGGTGCTTGCGTAGAAAAAGAAGCTTTGGATGCAGCTAAAATTGAAGCTTACTCAAAAGTTCCTGGCAAAAAAGAACTTATCGCTATGCTTATGTCTGCAATCAACGGACCTGCTCGTCAGTTGGCTGCTACTATCAAAGCATACGCAGAAAAGAAAGAAGCAGAAGGTGGATCTCCTGCTCCTAAAGCTGAAGAAGCTGCTCCTGCAGAAACTCCAGCTCCAGCTGCTGAGTAATTTAGCAGTTTAGATTCTTTTGAATCAATGATACACGGTTAGGCTTCAGAAGCTGTCGACTATCCGTGTTTGATTTGCAGAAAAATCGTATGGTTTTTAACTGCATCGCTTCTTTTAGAAGTGAAATATTTTAATTACATATTTGTGAGGAAGACAATATGGCAGCATTAACAACAGATCAGATTCTTGATGCAATTTCTAGCATGACAGTTCTTGAATGTTCAGAACTCGTTAAAGCAATGGAAGAAAAATTCGGTGTAACAGCAGCAGTAGCAGTAGCAGCAGCTCCAGCAGCAGGTGCCGCAGCAGCAGCTGAAGAACAGACTGAATTCACTGTAACTCTTGATGGTTTCGACGCAGCTAAAAAGATCCCAGTTATCAAAGTTATTCGTGAACTTACAGGTCTCGGACTTGGTGAAGCTAAAGCTCTCGTAGAAGGTGCTCCAAAAACTGTTAAAGAAAGCGTAAGCAAAGCTGATGCTGATGCAATGATCGCTAAAATCACTGAAGCTGGTGGAAAAGCATCTAAAAAATAAGGTTTTTGCTTAGACCTAATTTTCTAACATCTTGTAAACTGCAGGGTATTTTTGCTCTGCAGTTTTATCTGTTTATTATAGTAAAAAGAATTTTTATTCTACCACCCAGGTAGAGCTCAGATTTTTCTGTGCTGTGAAGAGTTTGCTTCATGTAGCAGATTATTTCTGATTCCATCTTATAGGGGGATCTGATGTTCGCTAAGACTCGAACAATCAATCGTCAGTATATCGGGAAAGATATTCAGAACTTCATGGATATTCCTGATCTTATCGGAATTCAAACTTCATCTTACGAAAATTTTCTTCAATCGCAGAAAGTAAAAAAAGGTGAAAAACTTCTAAACCAAGGTTTACAGAAAGTATTTACAGATACTTTTCCTATCGAAAGTCCAAACGGCGATATGTCGCTTGATTTTGAATATTATGATTTGGACTATGAAAACATCAAATATACAGAACTTGAAGCAAAACAAAAGGGTGTAACTTATTCTGTTCCTTTGAAAGCTAAAATTGATTTGACTTTCTTAAATGACGGTCACATCATTCAGAAAGATATATACATGGGCGACATTCCACTCATGACAGACCGTGGTACATTTATTATCAACGGTGCTGAACGAGTAGTTGTTTCTCAGATTCATCGTTCGCCGGGAGTTATTTTTACTCATGATAAAGGCGTTTGGGCTAGCCGAATTATTCCTTATCGTGGTTCTTGGCTTGAATTTGAAATCGATCAGAAAAAAGAATTAATTTTCGCAAAAATCGACAAGAAAAAGAAAATCTTGGGAACTATTTTCCTTCGTTCTTTGGGATTTTCTACTCGTGAAGAAATTATTAAGAGTTTCTACAAAACAGAAAATGTTGAAGTAAAAACTGATACAGAAAGTCGCGATGCTTTAGTTGATAAAGTTTTGGCAGAAGCTGTAATCATTAAAGACGAATCTGGTGAAGAAAAACGACTTTTCAATGCCGGAACAAAACTTCATCCGCACGATATTGACGATTTAGTTGCAAATAATGTAGATAAAATTTGTGTAATCGTTTTTGATACTCGAAACGGTAAAGATGAAGAAAACGCTTCTTTAAATTCTCAGATGATTATTAACTGTTTTGAACGAGAAGAAGTTCGTTATGTTCGCGAAGGTTCTTTGGATAATGAACCAACAAAAGAAGATTGTCTTTCTGCTGTATTCGACATTTTAAAACCAGGCGAACCTCAGACTGTAGAAAGTGCAGAAAAAGAATTATTCTCAATGTTCTTCTCTGAACGAAGATACGATTTAAGTCGCGTTGGTCGCTATAAATTAAATAAAAAATTTAATCGCGATAATACAATCCAGGATTTAACTTTGGTTAATCAGGATATTATCGACACAATGAAAAATCTTATCAATGTTTATATTGGTGATGATGTTATCGATGATATTGACCACCTTGGAAATCGTCGTGTTCGTTGTGTTGGCGAACTTTTGGAAAATCAGCTTAAGAGTGCTTTTGCCAGAATGGAACGCCTTGTAAAAGAACGAATGGGCCAGAAAGATACTGAAACAATGAAACCTCAGGATCTTATTTCTATTAAACCAATCGTTGCTACAATTAAGGAATTTTTTGGTTCATCTCAGCTTTCTCAGTTCATGGATCAGATTAATCCGTTGTCTGAAATTACACATAAGCGTCGTCTTTCAGCTTTGGGTTCTGGTGGTTTGAATCGTGACCGTGCAGGATTCGAAGTTCGTGATGTACATTATTCTCATTACGGAAGAATGTGCCCTATTGAAACTCCTGAAGGTCCGAACATTGGTTTGATTGTTTCTTTGGCTATGTACACAAAAATCAACGAGTACGGATTCCTTGAAGCGCCTTACAGAAAAGTTGTAAATGGAAAAGCTACAAAAGAAGTTGAATATCTTTCTGCAATGGATGAAGACCGTTATCATGTAGGTCAGCTTGTTGAAGGTATGGGCGAAGATGGTTCATTCCCAACAGAAATGATTTCTAGCCGTTACAGAGGCGATTATACAACTCGAAGTGTAAAAGATATTCAGTATATCGATGTATCTCCGCGTCAGGTAATTTCTGTTTCTGCATCATTAATTCCATTCCTTGAACACGACGATGCTAACCGTGCGTTGATGGGTTGTAACATGCAGCGTCAGGCAGTACCTTTGTTGTTCCCAGAACCTCCACATGTTGGAACTGGTATGGAACGAAGAACAGCATACGATTCTGGTGTTTTAATTAAAGCACGCCGAGCAGGTGAAGTAGTTTATGTTTCAAGTCAGTACATTAGAATTAAACCTGATGATGCTACAAATGGCGAACTTGATGAATATAAACTTTTAAAATATCAGAGAACTAATAACGATACTTGTAACCATAACCGACCAATCGTTGAATTCGGTCAGAAAGTAAAACAAGGCGAAGTAATTGCAGATGGTCCTTCTACATTCAATGGTGAACTTTCACTTGGTAGAAACCTTCTTGTAGGATTCGTTCCGTGGAATGGTTATAACTACGAGGATGCCGTTTTAATTTCTCAGCGCGTTGTTCGTGAAGATATGTACACAACTATTCATATTAAGGAATACGAAACAGATATTCGCGAAACAAAATTGGGACCGGAACGCTTTACTCGCGATATTCCAAATGTTTCTGATAAAGCAGTTGAAAATCTTGACAATGACGGAATCATTCGAATTGGTGCAAAAGTAAAATCTGGCGATATTTTGGTCGGAAAAGTAACTCCAAAGAGTGAAACTGAAACAACTCCAGAATTTAAACTTTTGAATTCAATCTTCGGTGAAAAATCAAAAGAAGTTCGCGATACATCATTGAGACTTTTGCATGGTGTAGAAGGAATTGTAATTGATGTTCAGCGATTGACTCGTAAAAATGGTGATGAACTTTCTCCTGGTGTTGATGAAGTTGTAAAAGTTATCATTGCAAATAAACGAAAACTTCGTGAAGGTGATAAGATGGCCGGACGACACGGAAACAAGGGTGTTGTTGCTCGAATTCTTCCACCGGAAGATATGCCTTATCTTGAAGACGGAACTCCACTTGATGTTTGTTTGAACCCACTTGGTGTACCTTCGCGAATGAATATTGGTCAGATTATGGAATCTGAACTTGGAATCGCTGGTAAATATTTGAATCAGTTCTTTGAAGCACCTGTATTCCAGTCTCCTAGCCAGGAACGAATTGCAGAAAAACTTGCTGAAGCAGGCCTTTCTACAGATTGTAAACAGGTTGTTCGTTCAGGTCAGACAGGGGAACCATTTGTAAATCCAATCTTTGTTGGTGTAATCTACTTTATGAAATTGCATCACTTGGTTGATGATAAAATGCACGCTCGTTCAACAGGGCCTTATTCTCTTGTTACTCAACAGCCACTTGGTGGTAAGGCACAGTTTGGTGGTCAGCGTCTTGGAGAAATGGAAGTTTGGGCTCTCGAAGCTTACGGTGCTGCAAACTGTCTTCAGGAAATGATGACAATTAAATCTGATGATATGACTGGTCGTTCAAAAATTTACGAATCAATTGTAAAAGGCGATCCTTCTTCTCCGGCTGGTGTTCCAGAAGCATTCAATGTTATGGTTCAGGAACTTCGTGGTTTGGCTCTTGATTTTACAATCTATGATGAAAAAGGCAAACAAATTGCACTTACAGAACGAGATCAAGAATTGATTGATAAAGCTGCAACAGGCTTTGATAAAGAAAATCAGTAAGATTTGGAGAACTAAAGTATGCGTGATATTCGCGATTTCGCAAGTTTAAAAATAAAATTGGCATCTCCACAGACTATTCACGATTGGTCTTATGGTGAAGTTAAAAAACCTGAAACAATAAATTACCGAACTCTTCGTCCAGAGAAAGACGGTTTGTTCTGTGAAAGAATCTTTGGTACAACAAAAGAATGGGAATGTTATTGTGGAAAGTTCAAATCAATTCGCTATAAGGGCGTAATTTGTGATCGTTGTGGCGTTGAAGTTACTCACTTTAAAGTTAGACGAGAAAGAACTGGTCACATTGAATTGGCCGCTCCTGTAAGTCATATTTGGTATTATCGTTCTGTTCCAAGCCGAATGGGACTTTTACTCGATTTGCAGGTTGCTCAGCTTCGTTCAGTTCTTTATTACGAAAAATATATTGTAATTGACCCGGGCGACACTGGTTTAAAAAAGATGGATCTTTTGACAGAAGAAGAATACATCGAAAACCGTGAACGATATGGTGAAACTTTTACAGCAGAAATGGGTGCTGAAGCAATCAAAACTTTGCTTGAAAAACTCGATTTGAATGCTCTTTCAGTTGAACTTCGTGACAAAATGAAGGAAAAGGGAGCAAAAACAGACAAACGACTTTTAAAACGAATTCAGATTGTAGAAGATTTCCTTTCTTCTGGAAACAAAGCTTCTTGGATGATTTTGGATGTAATTCCTGTAATTCCGCCGGATTTGCGCCCTATGGTTCAGCTTGATGGTGGCCGATTTGCAACTTCTGACTTAAACGATTTGTATCGTCGTGTAATCAACAGAAATAATCGTTTACGCCGTTTGCAGAGTTTGTATGCCCCTGATATTATCATTCGAAATGAAAAACGAATGTTGCAGGAAGCTGTAGATGCTTTATTTGATAATACAAAACGCAAAAAGCAGGTAAAAGGCGCTTCAAACAGACCTTTAAAATCAATCAGCGATATGCTTAAAGGTAAACAAGGTCGTTTCCGTCAGAATCTTTTGGGTAAACGAGTTGACTATTCAGGTCGTTCCGTAATCGTTGTAGGACCAGAAATGAAGCTTTGGCAGTGCGGTCTTCCAACAAAAATGGCACTTGAACTTTTTAAACCGTTTATCATGAAAAAACTTGTTGATAAACAGGTTGTATTGAACATTAAAAAGGCAAAAATGCTTGTCGAACAGGAAGCAGAAGAAGTTTTTGCAATCCTTGATGAAGTTGTAAAAGAACATCCTGTAATGCTCAACCGTGCGCCGACACTCCATCGACTTGGTATTCAGGCTTTTGAACCAGTTTTGGTAGAAGGAAAAGCGTTAAAACTTCATCCTTTAGCTTGTAAAGCTTTCAACGCCGACTTCGATGGTGACCAGATGGCTATCCATGTTCCGCTTACACAGGCCGCTCAGATGGAATGTTGGACTTTGATGCTTTCTGCACGAAATCTTCTTGACCCTGCAAACGGAAAACCAATCGTTGCTCCTTCTCAGGACATGGTATTGGGAATCTATTACATGACTTCTATTAAAGCAGGTGCTAAAGGAACTGGAAAACGATTCTGTTCATCTGATGAAGCTAGATTGGCTGCTGAAAGTGGTGCAATCGAATGGAATGCTTTGATTAAAGTTCCGGCTCCAAAAGATTCATTTAAAGAAGGCGAATTTAAAGTTGGTGAAATAATTGAATCTTCTGCTGGTCGACTTGCATTCAATGAAGCTATGCCAGATGAAGTTCGTTATGTAAATGAACAGATGGGCGATAAACAGCTCAAGAAAATGATTGAAAAAGTTTTCCATTCTCAGGGCTCTTGGCTTACAATTCAGATGCTTGACGCTATTAAAGCTTGTGGTTACAAAAACGCTACATTCTACGGTGCAACTCTTTGTATGGATGATATTATCATTCCTCCAGAAAAGAAACAGATTGTAGAAGAAGCAAATGCTGAAGTTGAAAAGTATGTTAACGAAAACGCAAAAGGTCAGATTACTAATGATGAACGATATAACCGTGTAACTAGTGTTTGGCAGCGTGCTAACGATAAACTTTCAAAAATAATGATGGAACAGTTCAAGGCTGATAAAGGCGGATTTAACACAATCTTTATGATGGCCGACTCTGGTGCCCGAGGTTCTCCAAAACAGATTTCACAGCTTGCCGCAATGCGTGGTTTGATGGCTAAACCTAACGGAGAAATCATTGAACTTCCTATTCGTTCAAACTTTAAGGAAGGACTTTCCGTAATCGAATACTTTATTTCTACAAATGGTGCTCGTAAAGGTCTTTCAGATACTGCGTTAAAGACAGCCGATGCCGGATACATGACTCGTCGACTTGTAGATGTTGCTCAGGATGTTGTAATTAATATTGACGATTGTGGAACAATCAATGGTATCGATTATACAGCAGTTAAAAATGGGGACGAAATTGTAGTTCATCTTGCAGACAGAATCGTTGGACATTACACAATTGAAGATGTTTTCCATCCAATTACAAATGAAAAAATCTGTTCTGTAAACGAATATATTACTCCTGATCTTGCTAAAAAAATCGAAGACAGTGGAGTTGAAAAAGTTAAACTTAGAACTGTATTAACTTGTGAAGCTCAGCACGGACTTTGTATTAAATGTTATGGTCAGAATCTTGCTCGTAATAAGATTGTTGAAATTGGTGAAGCAGTTGGAATTATCGCCGCTCAGTCAATTGGTCAGCCGGGTACACAGCTTACACTTCGAACATTCCACTCGGGTGGTACTGCTGATAAGTCAACAGAAGATGATAAAATCGTTCTTAAATACGATGCAATTGTAAACGATATTTCTGGTACTCATGTTCAGATGGATGATGGAAGCTGGCTCTTTACTCGTAAAGGCTTTATGAAAATCATTCGTATTTTGAGCAAAATTGAATTACAAGAAGGCGATGATATTTTAGTTCGCGACGGTGTAAGTGTTCTCAAAGACAGTCCGATTATCGTTCGTGGTGGAAAAGAAATTTCAGCTGTAGTTTCCGGAAAAGTTGTAATTAAAGATGGTTTCTTCTATATTACAAACAAAGAAATCAAAACTGAAATTGCAAACGGTTCTACAATCAGTATTGCTTCTGGTTCTGTAGTAAAAGCAGGCGAGCCAATCGGAACTGTAAATCTTTATAATGACCCGATTATTGCAGAAAGCGATGGTTATGTTCATTATGATGATATTATTCAGGGCTCTACACTTGCAGAAAGTATCGACCCGAACTCTGGAGTTGTAACTCGCTATATTTCTGACCTTCACCTTGATGTAAAACAGCCACGCATTATTTTGAGTGACGAAGCTGGAAACGAATTAGGTTCTTATTATTTGCCAGCGGGTGCTATTATCAAAGTTGAAGACAAACAACAGATTAAAGCCGGTGTTACACTTGCCGAACTTCCGAAAGCTGCTGCAAAAACAAATGATATTACTGGTGGTATTCCTCGAGTTACTGAATTGTTCGAAGCTCGTAAGCCAAAGAATCCTGCAGTTTTGGCACAGATTTCAGGTCTTGTAAAATTTAAGGGAATTACAAAGGCAAAACGAGTTGTAACTGTTGAAGATGAATTTGGAAAAGTTTACGAACATTTGATTCCAACTAACAAGCACATGATTGTTCGTGATGGTGACTATGTTGAAGCCGGTGAACAGTTGTGTGACGGTTCTCCAAACCCAAGCGACATCCTTGCAATTTTGGGTGAAAACGCTCTTCAGAATTATCTTATGAAAGAAATTCTCGATGTTTACCGCGCTCAGGGTGTAGACATTAACGATAAACATATTGGTATTATCGTTCGTCAGATGCTCCGAAAAGTTGAAATCGTTGCTGTAGGCGACACAAGATTCATTTTTGGTCAGCAGGTTGATAAATACAAATTCCACGAAGAAAATCGTAGAATTATCGCTGAAGGTGGACAGCCAGCAATCGGTCGTCCAATGTTCCAGGGAATTACAAAAGCTGCTTTGAATGTAGATTCATTCATTTCTGCGGCTTCATTCCAGGAAACAACAAAAGTTTTAACAAACGCTGCAATTTCTGGTCAGACAGACGGACTTTACGGAATCAAGGAAAATGTTGCAATTGGACATATGATTCCTGCCGGAACTGGAATTAGAGATTACAAAAATGTAAAACTTTACGATTCTTCAGATGTAGATTTAGACGCTCAGATGAAAGAAATTTTGGATCAGCGCAATCTTGAAAAGGAAATGGAAACTAGAACAGAAGATGTTGTTGTAGATTCCGACGATCAAGATTAAAATTGATTCAAAATAAGTAACGAAAAACGGCCTTTAGTTTTTAAAGGTCGTTTTTTTATTTTGGGCGCAAACTTCATTCGCGAAAAAAGCCTTCCGTAGCCCGCCAGAGGCTCGGTCTCCACTT